>NZ_JBFULQ010000097.1:0-15654 GCF_054049815.1 Mesorhizobium sp. P5_C1
GTCGAGATTCAGGTCAGGCCGAGTCGAGAATGGTGGCTTCCGAGAACCGGAGCGGAGCGTACTTAAAGTACGTGAGCACCGGAAGCGCAGGAAACCGCCATTCGCAGGCCGGCCTCACCTGAATATCGACGCATCTCAAAAATGCACCCAGTTCCTGAGGCTCGTCCAGGTCTTCCTGTCGAGCCGGTAGCGCTCGACCGGCACCTGGCCGGCGACGATCGAGTTCAACATGCCCTGGCCGGCATACTGGAAGCCGCACTTGTGGATGACGCGGCGCGAGGCCGGATTGATGACCCGCGTCGAGGCATGCAGCACCTGGATCGACGTCTTCTGGAAGGCGAGGTCGACCAGCGCGTGGGCCGCTTCGGTCGCATAGCCCTTCTTCCAGTGAGGCTCGCCGATCCAGTAGCCGAGTTCCAGCCCGCGATCGGTGGTGTTGAGACCGGCGCAGCCGACGAAGGTGTCGGTGCCGGCCAGCGTCAAGGCATAGGCGATGCCGGCGCGGCGCGACTTGGTCATGGCAAGGAAGGCGCGTCCCTCGGCCTCACCATAGGGGTGCGGCATCCGGGCCAGCATTTCGGCGACATGACGGTTGTCGGCAAGTTCGACCAGTTGCGGGATGTCGCCTTCGCGGGGCGCCCGCATCACCAGCCGCTCGGTGACCAGGACCGGGCAGTCTATCGCGTAACTTTCGTCTTCGGTGTCTTCCGCTTCGGCAACCATGTGAAAGTCCTCCAGGCCAAGAAAAAGGGGAGATGGAAACCCATCTCCCCTGATCCTTTTCCTGGCTTTGCCAGACACCGGTTCCCGAGATGGGCGCCGGTGTTCTAGTGCGGAACCGGCTACTCCGCGGCTTTGGCAATCGGGTTGACCGATACGTAGGTTCGGCCGTTGGCTTTTTTGTTGAACGTCACGGCGCCGGTTTCGAGCGCGAAAAGGGTATGGTCCGTGCCCATGCCGACATTGACGCCGGGATGCCAGGTCGTGCCGCGTTGACGAATGATGATGTTGCCCGGGATGACGGCTTCGCCGCCGAACTTCTTCACGCCCAGACGCTTGGAATGCGAGTCGCGACCGTTGCGCGACGAGCCGCCAGCTTTCTTGTGTGCCATCTAACTAACTCCGTTGCGCCGCAAGGCGCCTAAAAGGCCTTATGAACGCGTTCGCGTTCCGTTTCAAGTCCGATTCCGGCGACCCAGTCGCCAGAAAATTACTTCGCCGCCAATTCCTTGGCCTGCTCGCGCCAGTCCTTGATCTGGTCGGCGCTGAAGGGCATGTGCTCGTCGATCTTGGCGACATCCTTGTCGGTCAGCTTGGCGAGCTGGGCGAAGGTGATGATGCCCTGCTCGCCGAGGTCCTTGGCAGCGACCGGGCCGATGCCCTTGATCACGGTCAGGTCGTCCGGTTCGCCCTTCGGCGCCTTGAACAGCGGCGCTGCCGCGGTCTCGGCTGCCTTGGCCTTGGGCTCCTTCTTCGGCGCGGCTTCCGCCTTCGCTTCGGTGGCGGCCTCTGCCTTGGCTTCCTTCTTCGGCGCCTTGACGGCTGCCGTCTTCGTCGGCTTGGCGCCACCCAGCAGGATCTCCGAGATCCGCACGGTGGTCAAAAGCTGGCGATGGCCGATCTTGCGGCGCGAATTCTGCCGGCGACGCTTCTTGAAAGCGATGACGGTGCGGTTCTTGCCCTGCTCGACGACTTCGGCGGTGACCACCGCGCCATCGACGAACGGCGCGCCGAACGTGACATTCTCGCCCTCGCCATGCGCGAGAACGTGGCCGATTTCGACGATATCGCCGACACTGGCTTCGACTTTTTCGATCTTCAGGAGATCGTTGGCGGCAACGCGATACTGCTTGCCACCCGTTTTAATGACTGCGAACATTTTTTGCCTTTCGCTGTTCGGTCGGCCTTGATGAACCGCCTCTGGCGGTCCGGCCGTCTTTTTGTCAGTCTGCGGGTTCAAAAAACAAGCGGCGCGGAAGAACCCTCCACGCCGATTGCGCGCTGTCCCTAACCGAAGGTTGGGTGCAAGTCAAGGCGAAGCCGTTGCCGGGACGGTTATTAGCTCGGCAAGCATCTGGCCATGTCGACACGACCGCACGGCGTTGCCGTCGTCGGCACGCGAGGATCTGTCGGGCGGCCGGAAATCCGCGTGGGCTTGACCGCAGGTACCAATGCAAATCCGCCGCTTGTCCAGGAAGCCAAATAACTCGCGGATTGGCCTTGTAACCTGCCCGTTCAGCCGTTATCTAGTGCGCCGCGCCGGCAACGGCCGACCATGACCGCGGAGAGGTGGCAGAGTGGTCGAATGCACCGCACTCGAAATGCGGCATGGGTGCAAGCCCATCGGGGGTTCGAATCCCTCCCTCTCCGCCAGTTTTACAATAGGCCCTCTAACCATCTGAAAAGCCTTCACTTCCTAGGCTCCCGCCAAATGGCGGTGCCGCACGGAAGTTCGACGCGAACCCAACAGAGAGTTCGCCGGCTGTTCAGGGCTGCTCTACGCGCTCATCCCGCGGACAAGCGGGCGCGACGATCACTCCGGCACACCGGAGATGCCCAAGGCCTCGACGTAGCGCTCGGCGAACACCTTGTCCAGCCACGGGTTGATCTGTCTCTGCAGGGTGAGCGTGAAGGTCGGAAACGCCTCCATCAGCCGCCGCGCCGCTGCCTGTGCCTCGTCCAGCCGGTTGAGTTTGACCAGCGCCATGATCACCACCCGGTGCGAGGAGCCGTAGTTCGGCATCTCGTGCAGCGCGCGTTCTCCCCATGCCAGCGCTTCCTCGTAGCGCTCGAGCATCAGGTAGCTCATTCCGATGCCGGAGAGTGCGATGCCCTTCTCGGGGTCGACCGGGCTCAGCCGCATTGCCCTGTGAAAGTGCTCGATCGCGACGAGCGGGCGGCTGGCATGTGCGTTCACCCAGCCGCTGCCGGTATGGCCCTGCGCCGAATTGGGGTTGAGCAGCAGGGATCGTTCGATCGCGCCCAGCGCCATCTCGTAGTCCTTCGCGCTGTAGGCGATCACCTGCGCGGCGAAGCGCAGGCTCGTGGGGTCGTCGCGCGCTTCCGCCAGGACCTCGCGCGCCATGCGCACGGCGACTCGGACATCATCGGGCTCGTGCCAGCACTGGCTCACGGACAGGCTGCGGATATAGGCGCCGAGTCCCTTTGCCAAGTTGAAGCCAGGGTCGATGCTGAGCGCCTCGTTGATGAGCCGGCGCACGTCGGCAAAGCCTTCGCGCGTCATGCTGTAGAAGCGCGGCAGCGCGCGTAGGTAGAGGTCGTAGGCGCTGATGTAGTCGGTCGGCTTCATGCGCGCCTGCTTGATCTCCTGCAGCCGGATGCTCGGCTCGACAGCGCCGACGACGCTCTCGGTCACCTTGTCCTGAAGGTCGAAGATGTCGCTCAAGTCGCCCTCGAAGCGGTCGGCCCAGACATGGTGTCCGCTGATAGCGTCCACCAACTGCCCGCTGATGCGCACCCGCGATCCTGCTCTGCGGATGCTGCCTTCGAGCACGTAGCGGACGCCCAGTTCGCGCCCGACCTGGCGCAGGTCCACCGCCCGGCCCTTGTAGGTGAAGGACGAGTTGCGGGCGATCACGAAGAAGGAGTTCACCCGGCTCAATCCCGTGATGATGTCCTCCACCAGCCCGTCGGCGAAGTACTCCTGGTCGGGGTCGCCGCTCATGTTGGTGAAAGGCAGAACCGCGATCGAGGGTTTCTCGGGCAGGGCAGGCGGTGCAGCCACCGAGACGCTGGCGTCTGTCTCGACGCGGTAGGCGCGCACAGGCCGCTCGATGTTCTTGAGGCGCAGCTCGCCGAGCGGCGTGAAGCCGCAGTCGAGCTTGCCCTCAAGGTGGTCGTAGGCGGTGCCCGAGACGACCACGGTGCCGGGATCGGCGACGCTTTCGAGGCGAGCGGCGATGTTGACACCGTCCCCGTAGAGGTCGCCGTCCTCCTCGCAGACCACGTCGCCGAGATTGATGCCGATGCGCAAGCGTATCCGCTCTTCCTCGGGCGCCTCCGCCTCGTGTTCTGCCAAGGCCTGCTGGATCGCCATCGCCGAGGTCACCGCGTTAACGACGCTCGCGAACTCGCACAGCATGCCGTCGCCGGTGAGCTTGACGATCCGACCCTGGTGCTCGGAGACCAGCGGTTCGAGGAGGTCCTTACGGTAGATCTTCAGCCGCTCGAGCGTGCCGCGCTCGTCGCGCTCCGTCAGCCGCGAATAGCCGACCACGTCGCAAGCCAGGATCGCCGCGAGATGGCGCTGCGTGGTCATTTCACTGCTCAGCCAGGCGCCTGCACGCGGGCCGCCCCGCATCCATGCCCTGCCGACTTCCAGACGCCTCCCGTGCATGGTATCCATCTCTCCCAGTCTCCGACCGTCGCCGATACAGAACGGAGAACGCAGCTTGACCTTGCCTTCACAAGATTTCGCTATTCCGCTTGCGAGGCGTGGAGCGTTCCAGTCGCCGCGCTACAGCCAACCGACGACACGCCCACGCAGCCTCTGGGTACGCTGAAACGCCGCTCCTCCCAGAAGGTCGGAGATATTTCCTGCCCTGTGTAACCGGTTGACGCCACCGTGACGGTGCTTTTGTATCGGGCAGGCATCACAACAGACCTTCGCGCTTAGAATGGCCTGATGACCAGGGCACGGCTTCCGACAGGTGCCGGCGTACGAATTCGCAAGGTCTGCAAAGTTGTCAGGTGCGGCGCAATGGCTTGATCGCCTCGCCCACGCGGCGGGCGATCTCCAGCTCGAGATGCTGGCGCCTGCGTAGCTGTGCCCGCTTGTTCGGTTTGTATTCAGCCGAACATCGTCAGGTGGACCCGGCTGCCCCCGGATTCGGCCCAGAAGCTGTCGTAGTCTGCGGAAATGCGGTGGCGCAGGGCAAAGTCGTTTGCAAAGACATGGCCCGCGTTCGACGCGGCAACAAGACCCGAAATGTCGAGGGAGCGTGCGAGCGCCTGGGCCACCAGCAGCAACAGTGTTTTGGGTCGCAGTCCTTCCATGGCCTTCGTCAGCGTGCGCGCATCATCAAGACCTTGCACTCCAACCGATGCGGACTTGAGCGCACCGATCCAAAGCACGTGTCCCTGCCCGCTGAGCCGCAGGAGCGGTCTATCCACAATCGCAAGGCCCATCTCGGTGATTGGTCGCCCGGCCAGGCGCAGGAGCAGGCGACATTCAGCCTCCCTGTACAACTTGTCCTGGCCGGTCAGTTCAACCGTGACGTTGCCCGCCGTGGTCGAGAGATCCAGCAACTGTTGGCCGCCAGTGTGGCTCCTGATCAGGGCGGCGTCGGTGAAGAGTTGCGCCGCCGCGACGTAATGACCGACGACGGCGACCCGGCGATGTCCGCGCCTCAGCGAGGTCGTCAGGTAGCATCGGACGGGCTTCAGGGGAATGTCTGGATACTTCTCGAGGATCGCCGCGAAGGGTTCGGCACCGAGTTTGGACTGGATGGCGGCGATGTCGCGGCGGAATATCCAACGAAGCGCCGCCCACTTGATCGTATGGACGCATCGGTTCAGTCCGCGTCGAAAGCCGGAGGTCTGCCGTTTGCGATGAACCCGCGGCGGCGATGGCGACATTGCCCCATTCAAATGCTCACCCTTCGCATTCTCCGTGCCTCATTGTTGGAATCTTTAGCTTATCGGCGCTGCCCCGCGACATTACGGATTTGTAAGGTGGCCACGAAAATGGCCGGCTTGCGGATCGGTTTCGCCGCCGGAAAAATGGCAGTGCGCTTGTTCCCGTCGGATGCACGAAGAGTGCGACAATGAGATGCGCTGCTGCCGACGCGTGTCGCCCTCAGCCCTCAGCCACCCGACTGGTGGCCCGCGATTACGGCAAGAAAAACCTGGCCGAATTCCTTGAGCTTCGCCGCCCCGACGCCATTCACTTCGGCGAAGGCGTCGAGATCGGTTGGCCGGCGCTCGGCCATGTCGATCAGCGTGCGATCGGAAAACACCACATAGGCCGGCACCTGGCGCTCCTTGGCGAGGCGCAGCCGCAGCGTCTTCAGCGCGGCCAGCAGCGAAGCATCCACGCCTTCCATGTCCGCGGCCTGGGCGGACCGCATCTTGCCGCGCAAGGCGGGGCTGCGCACTTCGACGCGGTAGTGGAACGGCATTTCGCCACGGCCAAGCGCATGGCCTTTTTCGACGATGGCGAGGCCGCCATGGCCGCTGGGATCCGGTATCAGGAAACCACCCGCGACGAGCTGCCGTATCAGCGACAGCCAGAAATCCTTCTTGTGCTCCAGTCCGCTGCCGAAGCTTGAGAGCCTCTGGTGGTTCCTGGCCAGCACCTTCTCGGTTTCATGGCCGAGCAGGATATCGATGACATGGCCCGCACCGAAGCGTTCTCCGCTCTGCGCGACAGCTGACAGGATGATCCGCGCCTCCGCTACGCCATCGGCGCGTGGCGCCTGGTCGAGGCAGGTGTCGCAATTGCCGCAAGGCGGCGCTTCCTCGCCAAAATAGCCGAGCAGCACCTGGCGGCGGCAGTGCGCCGTCTCGCAATAGCCGATAAGCGTGTCGAGCCGGCCATGCGAGCGCCTCTTGTGCTCGGGCGGCGCATCCTCGTCGTCGATGAACATCCGCCGCATGCGGATATCGCCAAGGCCGAACAGCATATGCGCCTCGGCTGGTCGCCCGTCGCGACCGGCGCGGCCGATTTCCTGATAATAGGCCTCCAGGCTGCCCGGCAGATCGGTGTGGAAGACATAGGCGACATCAGGCTTGTCGATGCCCATGCCGAAGGCGATGGTCGCCACCATGACGACACCGGACAGGGTCATGAAGCTGTTCTGGTTGGCGTCGCGCGCGTCCTTGCTCATGCCGGCATGGTAGGCGAGCGCGGTGACGCCGTTCTTCTCGAGGAAGGCCGCCATCTCTTCCGTCTTCTTGCGCGACAGGCAATAGACGATGCCGCTGCGGCCGGGATGGCGCTCKACGAAGCTCAGCAACTGGCGCTTGCTGTCCTGCTTGGCCGCGATGCCAAGCTTGATGTTCGGCCGGTCGAAGCCCAGCACCAGGGTCTCGACCCGCTCGGCGAACAGCCGCGCCTCGATGTCGGTGCGCGTGCCCTCGTCCGCCGTCGCCGTCAGAGCGATGATCGGCACGTTGGGGAAGATGCCGCGCAGCCGCGACAGATCTTCATATTCGCGCCGGAACGCCGGCCCCCATTGCGAGATGCAATGCGCCTCGTCGACGGCGATCAGGCTGACGTCGAGCCTGGCCAGCGCATCGAGCATCCGCTCGGTCATCAGCCGCTCCGGCGCGAGATAGAGCAGCCGAGTCTGGCCCGCCGCGACGCGACGCCAGGCGGCGACATTGGCCTCGCGGTCGATCGAGGAATTGATCGTATCGGCGGCAACGCCGGCAAGGCGCAAGGCGGCGACCTGATCCTGCATCAACGCCACCAGCGGCGAAACGACGATGGTCAACCCGCCCAGAACCAGCGCCGGCACCTGGTAGCAAAGCGACTTGCCCGCACCCGTCGGCATGACGGCCAACACATGACGCCCGGCCAGCAGCGCGTCCATGACATCGGCCTGGCCGGGGCGAAAATCGTCGAAGCCGAACACGTCCTTCAGGACGCGCCGCTTGGGGTCCTCGGCCCGAACGCTCGCTGCCTGTGCCTGCATCAGTCGGACACCGGGCCGGAAACGATTTTTGGTGGATTGGAGAGGATGTGGAAACCGATCAAAACGACTCTCCGCGTGACGCCTTGGAGTAGCGCAGCCGTCATCCAACCACAACGGCCCTTTGCGGGAACCTCGGTTCGTTGACATCGCCGGGCTGCACCATGGCGGCGATGGGACCCATGTTGGAGACAGAGGCTGTCCCTTCCCTTGCGACACCTGCACTCCGCTGGATTCCCTCACCCGCTGCGATGTAAGCTTGTCCCGACCAAGGCCAGGGAGGGCGCTCTATGCTGCAGACCAGACAAGATGCTCTCGGCGAGCGGTTTCAGCTGCAGCGTACCGCCTTCGAGGCGCAGCCTTTCCCGGACATTGGCGTCCGCAAGGACCGCCTGAAACGCCTGTTGGCGCTGACCGAGAGGCATGAGGCTGAGATCTGCGCGGCGATCGACGCCGACTTTGGCGGCCGCTCCGCGCATGAGACGCGCCTGGCGGAACTGTTTGTCGTGCGCGCCGGCATCCGCCACACGCTGTCTCACCTGAAGGGCTGGATGCGAGAACGTCGCGTTGCCACCACCATGCCGTTCCTGCCCGGCAGAAATCGCCTCGTCGCGCAGCCGCTCGGTGTCGTCGGGATCGTCTCGCCCTGGAATTATCCCTTCCAGCTCGCCGTCGCGCCGATGACCGCCGCACTTGCCGCCGGCAATCGCGTGCTCGTCAAGCCGTCCGAACTGACGCCGGCTTTTTCGGAGTTGCTGGCGCAACTGGCCGGCGAGCATTTCGCACCCGACGAGCTCAGCGTCACCACCGGCGATGCGGAGATGGGCAAGGCCTTCGTGTCGATGCCTTTCGATCATCTGCTGTTCACCGGTTCGACCGCGGTCGGCCGCCAGGTTGCGATCGCCGCCGCCGCCAACCTGACCCCGGTCACGCTCGAACTCGGCGGCAAATCGCCGGCAATCTTCGATCCGTCCTGCGACCTCGATGCGGCGGCAGCCAGCATCGCCTATGGCAAGCTGTTGAATGCCGGGCAGACCTGTATCGCGCCGGACTATCTGCTGGTGCCGCAAGGGCAGGCAGGCACCGTCGCCGCGAAGCTCGCGACGGCGATAGCGCGGCTCTACCCGACCTTGCGTGACAACCCCGATTATACCGCCATCATCAGCGAGCGGCATTACCGGCGCCTGCGCGACATGATCACCGAAGCCCGCGATACCGGCGCCGATGTCATCGAAATCAACCCGGCGGGCGAGGCGTTCGGGGCCGCCAGCCGGAAGTTGCTGCCGACCTTGGTTCGCAATGCCGGCCCGAATCTGCGGCTGATGCGCGAGGAGATTTTCGGGCCGGTGCTGCCGATCGTCGAATACGCCACCGTCGACGAGGCGATCGACCATGTGAACCGCGCGGACCGGCCGCTGGCGCTCTATTGGTTCGGGCGTGACAGCCGCAACCGTCAACGCATCCTGCACGAGACGGTCGCCGGCGGCGTCACCATCAACGACTGCATGCTGCATCTGGTGCAGGAGAACCAGCCCTTCGGCGGCGTCGGCGCCAGCGGCATGGGCGCCTATCACGGCGAATGGGGTTTCCGCACCTTCAGCAAGCAGAAGCCGATTTTCCTGCAGTCGAGGCTGAGCGCGGGAGGCTTGCTGCGCCCGCCCTATGGCAAGACGTTCGAGCGGATTTTCAGCCTGCTCCGGCACATCACCTGACCTCGAGCAATTCCAAAAAAGTTGTCAAACGATTTTCCCGGGAAAAGCGCGTAGCGCTTTCCCTGRGGGAATTGCGTCAAAACAAAGAGATAGAGCGGTTCTCCGTTTCCGTGAAACGATGAAACCGCTCTGGAACAGCCATCGGTTGTAGGCGCGTTAAGCCTATGTTCACGATGATACGGCAGGCTCCACATCCTGCGGTCATGTCTAGAGTACCGCGGCGCCACAAGCGCCCAGGCAACAACCCGCGCCTCTTTGGGGCGCGGGTCATTCCCCGCGCTCGATCTCGCAGCCTTGGCTAAGCAAATCGTGGACTAGGCGAGAAAATCGGCGCGATGCGGCGTGAAACTGTCGACCAGCCGCCCCGCCTCCAGTGCCTTGACGCCGTGCACCAGATTGGACGGCACGATGAAGCTGCCGCCGGCCGCGATGATTTCGGTCCGGCCGCCGATGGTCACCTCGAAGCGACCCTCCGCGACATAGCTTGCCTGGACATGCGGGTGCGAATGCAGGGCACCGACGCCGCCCTCGTCGAAACCGAATTCGACCATCATCAGTTCATCGGTGTGCAGCAGGACGCGCCGCCTGTTGCCATCCGGCGTCGCCGTCCAGACGCCCTCGCCGGCATGCGCGAAAATCTTCGGGTCAGCCATCGTCATCTCCTCATCGCGCCAGCCAGCCGCCATCCACCGGCACCACCGCGCCATGCATGTAGTTCGACGCCGGCGCCAGCAGGAAGACGGCGGCGTCGCCAATGTCTTCCGCTTCGCCCCAGCGCCCGGCAGGGATACGCGCCAGGATGGCGGCACTGCGGTCGGGATCGGCACGCAGCGCCTGCGTGTTGTTTGTCTCGATATAGCCGGGCGCGATGGCGTTGACGTTGATGCCTTTTGCCGCCCATTCGCAAGCGAGCAGCCGGGTGATACCGAGCACGCCATGTTTCGAGGCGGTGTAGGACGCGACGCGGATGCCGCCCTGGAAGCTCAGCACCGAGGCGATGTTGACGATCTTGCCTTGCCGCTCGCCAGCAAGCGCGAGTCTGGCGAAGGATTGGCAGAGCAGGAAGGCCGTCTTCAAATTGACGTCCATGACGTCGTCCCAGTCGGTTTCGCTCAAATCGACGGCATCGGCGCGCCGGATGATACCGGCATTGTTGACCAGCCCGTCGAGCGGGCCGCTTTCGTCCCAGATCCGGTCCAGCATCGGGCCGGCGGCTGCCGTGTCGGCAAGGTCGGCGCTTACCGCCTCGAATTGCCCACCGGCTGAGGCAACCTTGCTTGCCGTATCGTCCATAGAGGAGCGGCCGACGCCGATCACCGCGCCGCCGGCACGCGCGATCGAGACGGCTATGCCTTGACCGATACCGGTGTTGGCGCCGGTGACGAGAATGCGTTTGCCGGCCAGGCTGAAGGCGGAAAGGTCGCTCATCGCAAGTCGTCCAATGCCACCGGGTCAACATCGGTATAGTCGACATTGTCGCCGGCCATCGCCCAGATGAAGGCGTAGTTCGAAGTGCCGGCGCCAGAGTGGATCGACCAGCCCGGCGACAGCACCGCCTCCTCGTTGCCCATGACGATATGACGGGTCTCGTCCGGCTCACCCATGAAGTGGAAAACACGCGCCGTCTCGGCCAGGTCAAAATAGAGATAGGCTTCCATGCGCCGGTCATGCACATGGCAGGGCATTGTGTTCCACACCGAGCCCGGCGCCAGCTGGGTCATGCCGACCACCAGCTGGCAGGTTCTTGCACCCTCGGCATGGATGAACTGGAAGATCGAGCGCTCGTTGCAGCTATCCTTGCTGCCGAGGTCGAGACGCTTGGCGTCACCGATGCGGATCAGCCGGCTCGGCCAGGCCTGATGCGCCGACGCGCTGAGCAGGTAGAATTTAGCCGGCGCGGTTTTATCCGCCGAGGCGAACGACACATCCTTGCTGCCCATGCCGAGATAGAGCATGTCGCGCGCCTGCAATTCATAAGGTTGGCCGCCGGCCGTGACGACACCGGCGCCGCCGATGTTGACGGCGATCAGCTCGCGGCGGTCGAGAAAATCCTTGGTCCCGGTCGGCTTGATCGCCTCCAGCTGAAGCGGTGCCTCAGTCGGCACGGCGCCGCCGACGATCATGCGATCGTAGTGGGTGTAGGTCAGGCTGATACGGCCGGGCTGGAACAGGTCGTCGATGTGGAAATTGTGCCGCAGTTCGTCGGTTCCCATCGCCGCGGCGGCAATAGGATCGATGGCGAAGCGCGATGTGTAGTCGGTATGGCTCTGGCTCATTGCAGTCCTGACTTGAGATGGGTCATTCGCCGGCAGCGCCCTTGACCGAACTGGCATAGAAAACCTGCCTTGCATGCAGCCGCTCGCGGTAGCGCTGTTGGCTGGCGCTGAGGTGCGCGCGCATCGCCTCGCGCGCGGCTTCGGCATCGCCTGATGTGATCGCATTGAGGATCACCAGATGCTCGCGCTGCAGCCCGCGCTGATATGTGTCGGATTGCACCAGCTCGGTCGACCAGGGCGAGGTCACGTCACACGGAATGGCGCGCCGGCCGAGCACGTCGAGCATCTCGACATAGAAGGGATTGTTGGTGGCGCTGGCGATCGCCCGGTGGAAGGCGAGGTCGGCCGGCCCGGTCGGCTCGCTGGCGAGCAGCAGCCGTTCGAACTCGAAGAAGGCTTCCTGGATCGCCGCCTCCTGCGCGGCGTTGCGGCGGATGGCGGCAAGCCCGGCCGATTCGATTTCGATCGCCAGCCGCACTTCGAGCACGTTGAGCGCGATCGAATCCTTGCTGCCCATGTCGGCGGCCAGCGCGCCGAACATCGTCGAGATGTGCTCGGTGACGAAGACGCCGGCACCCTGTCGCGGCTCGACCAGGCCGTCGGCGGCAAGCTTGGCCAGGGCTTCGCGGATGACGGTGCGGCTGACGCCGAAGGTCTCGGTCAACTGGCCTTCGGTCGGCAATTTGTGGCCTGGCAGGACCTCGCCCGCCTGCAGCTGCTTGCGGATCGCCGCGACGACGGTCTCCGACAGCTTTGGTTTTCTCTCGACCCTGAGGTCGGTTGCGGTATCCGATGCCATGTCGCCCCCTATTTGAACACGCCGGCAACCAGAGCGAGATGGCCGGAATATAGGTCATAAGCCCGAGAACCACGGCACTCGCGCCGGATCGAGCGCATCGCTTCCCCCGGTTCAGAGCCGGTACGCCTTCTTGGCAAGCGTGTAGGCAAGGTCCCGCGCCAGCTCGTGCGCCTCGTCCTCGCGCAGCCGATGCTCGGCGACGAGACGCGCCAGGAACGCGCAGTCGACCCGCCGCGCCACATCGTGGCGCGCCGGTATGGACGGAAAGGCGCGGGTGTCGTCGTTGAAGCCGACGGTGTTGTAGAAACCGGCCGTTTCGGTGGTCATCTCGCGGAAGCGACGCATGCCCTCCGGGCTGTCGTGGAACCACCAGGCCGGCCCGAGCTTCAGCGCCGGATAGGTGCCGGCGAGCGGCGCCAGTTCGCGCGCATAGCTGGTCTCGTCGAGCGTGAAGAGGATGATTGTCAGGTCCCGTTCCAGGCCGACGCAATCAAGCAGTGGCTTCAGCGCCGTGACATAGTCGGTCCGGGTCGGGATATCGAAACCCTTGTCGCGACCGAACTTCTGGAAAATAGACGGCGAATGGTTTCGCCATGAACCGGGATGGATCTGCAGCACAAGCCCGTCATCCCGGCTCATCTTGGCCATTTCGGTCAGCATCTGGGCGCGGAACAGCCGCTTTTCGCGCTCGTCGTCCGAACCATGGCGCACACGGTTGAACAGTTCCTCGGCCGCCGCATCGGAAAGATTGGCGGTCTCGGCCGTCGGATGGCCGTGATCGGACGAGGTCGCACCATAGCTTTTGAAGAAAGCACGTCGCTGACGGTGGGCATCGAGATAGCCGGTCCAGTTGCCGGTGTCGCAGCCGGTGATTTCGCCAAGCTTGTCGAGATTGGCCGAAAACCCTTCGAAGTCCGGATCGACGACGGCGTCCGGCCGGTAGGCTGTGATGACCTTGCCTTCCCAGCCGCTGTCGCGGATCATCTGGTGCCATCTGAGGTCGTCGAGTGCGCCTTCCGTCGTTGCGATGACCTCGATGTTGAAGCGCTCGAACAGCGCGCGCGGGCGGAAATTCTCCCATTGCAGCACCGTCGCGATGGTGTC
This sequence comes from Mesorhizobium sp. P5_C1, assembly GCF_054049815.1. Classification (NCBI taxonomy): domain Bacteria; kingdom Pseudomonadati; phylum Pseudomonadota; class Alphaproteobacteria; order Hyphomicrobiales; family Phyllobacteriaceae; genus Mesorhizobium; species Mesorhizobium sp. P5_C1. The sequence goes on from NZ_JBFULQ010000097.1 coordinate 13,547, forward strand.
GTAGTGACGGTCGGCAGTCGCCGCGTTCAGCGGTTCGTCGATGCCGAACAGATGCGCCAGCACATGGTCGAACCACAGCCGGGTCGGCGTGCCGCGGAAGAGGAAGTAGTTGTCGGCAAAACGCCGCCAGATCGCCCTGCCATCGGTTTCCACCGGCGCGCCGTCCAAGGTCGCCACGCCGAGATCCTCGAGGCGAACGCCCTGGCTGAACAGCATGCGGAAGATGTAATGGTCGGGCACGATGAGCAATTGCGCCGGATCCGGGAACGGCTCGTTCAGCGCATACCAGCGCGGATCGGTGTGACCATGCGGGCTGACGATAGGCAGGTCCTTTATCCCGGCATAGAGATCGCGGGCGATGGAGCGCGAATGCGCGTCGGCGGGAAACAGCAAATCCGCATTGGTCAGTGCCACGACGATCCTCCCAAGGCCGCTATCGGTAGGGTCGGCAAGAAATAATGTCAACATACAAAAATTAGATTGTTGTATGATGACTGTTCCTACCATTGTGTGGCAAGAAATCGGATGTTACGTCGCTTGCCGACCCATCTCAGAGGCGATCTCATGCCGTCCAGCCAGACTAGCCGCGCCACGCCAACCAGGCGCCTTTCCGCGATGACGGCACATACTTTGCCGGCGTCGGCCGCGACTCCTTTGTATGATCGCAGCCTCGTCGTCCCCGGTATCGTGCATCTCGGCGTCGGCGCCTTCCATCGCGCCCATCAGGCAGCCTATGTCGACGACTGCCTGGCGGCAGGAGACACGAGTTGGGGTATCGTCGGCGTTTCACTGCGCAGCGCCGACACACGCGATGCGCTCTCGCCGCAGGACGGGCTCTACACGCTGGCGATCAGGAGCAGCGGCGAGGAAAAGCTTCGCGTCATCGGCTCCATCGCGTCGATGCTGGTGGCGCCGGAGGACCCGGGCGCGGTGCTGGCCGCGCTGACCGATCCGCGCACCCGCATCGTGACGCTGACGATCACCGAAAAGGCCTATCTCAGGGCCGCCGGCGGCGGGCTGGACACCGCTCATCCCGATATCGTCCATGATCTGGCAAATCCGCAAATGCCGAAGACAGCGCATGGTTTTCTCGCCGAGGCGCTTGCGCGGCGACGCGCCGCCGGCACGCCGCCCTTCACCGTGCTCTGCTGCGACAACCTGCCGGCCAATGGTGCGACGCTGCACCGGCTGCTGATCGAGTTCGCCGAATTGCGCGATGCCAGGCTCGCCCAATCAGGCGATGCCAGGCACGCAGCGAAGGCCGATAGCGGCCTCGCCAGTCACATCGCCGACCAGGTCGCTTTTCCCTCCAGCATGGTCGATCGCATCGTGCCGGCCACCACAGACGCCGACCGGGCGCGGATTGCTACCGAACTCGGCGTCGAGGACGCCTGGCCGGTCATGACCGAGCCGTTCTGCCAATGGGTGATCGAGGACAATTTTCCGGAGGGCCGGCCAGCCTGGGAACGGTTCGGCGTCACCATGGTCAGCGATGTCGGCCCCTTCGAGGACATGAAGCTCAGGCTGCTGAACGGCGCGCATTCGGGCATCGCCTATCTCGGCCTGCTCAGCGGTCATGCCACCGTCGACCGCGCCTTCGCCGACCCGGCAATCCGGCAGTTCGTCGATGCATTGTGGGCCGAAGCCATTTCAACGCTGCCGGAGGATGCCGGCCTCGATACATCAGCCTATACGGCCGAGCTTACCGAGCGTTTTTCGAACACCGCTCTTGCCCACCGTACGGCGCAGATCGCCAATGACGGCAGCCAGAAGCTGCCGCAACGCATCGTCGCATCGGCATTGGAGTGCTTGGAAGCCGGCACCGAATTGGTCCATCTCACGCTGGTGGTCGCCGCCTGGATCGCCGCCTGCGCTGCGCGGGGAAAGACCTTGCCGGAGGGCCATTTCACCGACCCACTCGATGCAGCATTAACGGAGCTTTTGAGCCAGCAGCTACCGGCGAATGAGACCGTGACGGCGGTGTTCGAACTCGCCGGCTTCGCCAGCGACCACGCCGAGCGCCAGACGCTGATTGAACTCGTGGCCGTCCATCTTGTACACCTGCGACGGGATGGTCCAACACTGGCCTTCGCCGCGTTGGGAATAGG
>NZ_JBFULQ010000098.1:0-15636 GCF_054049815.1 Mesorhizobium sp. P5_C1
GACTACAAGACGCTCTTGCACAGCCTCAACAGGCGTGCCTCGAACACCATTTACTGGGTCGTTGCCTTCGTCTCACTCGCCTGGTTCGCCGGTGGAGGCGGTCTGGCCAACCTCCTCTTCGGACCGAGCATCTGGAGAATCCGCACGCTCGACCAGTTTCTTGCCCGTCCCGAACTGATCGGTCTGGCGGTCGCGGCGATTGTGCCCGTCATCCTGTTCTGGGCCTTCGCGGCGATGATCCGCCGCGCCCAGGAAATGCGCATTGCCGCCCAGTCGATGACCGAAGTGGCCTTCCGACTGACCGAGCCGGAAAACCTTGCCCAGGATCGCGTCATGATGATCGGCCAGGCCGTTCGTCGCGAGGTCGCCGCCATGGGCGAAGGCATCGAGCGCACGCTTGCCCGCGCCGTCGAACTGGAAACGCTGGTCCACAGCGAGGTCAACCAGATCGAGCGCTCCTATTCGGAGAATGAGTCCCGCATCCGTTCGCTGGTCGACGGGCTCGGCAGCGAGCGTGAAGCCGTCGTCAGCCATGCCGAGCGCGTCCGCGCCTCGATCACCGGCGCGCATGAGACGCTGAAGGACGAGATCGGCGCCGCCTCCGACATCATCCGCGACAGCATCCTCAATGCGTCGACCAAGCTGTCGATGACGATCACCAATTCCGGCGACACGCTCATCGACCGCATCAATGAAAGCTCGTTGTCGATCTTCGATTCGGTGGAAGGCCGGCTCGATACGATCACCGACAAGCTGTCGACCTCGGGCGAGGCCTTCGCCAGCCTGCTCGACACCCGCATAGCCAAACTGACCGACACCACCGACGGCCTGACACGGTCGTTGACCGATCTCCTCGACGATCGCACCACCGGCATGGTGTCTCTGCTCGGCGGTGCCGCGCGCACCCTCAATTCCGAATTCGAGGCCAGCCTCAACGGCATCGAGCGGACGCTCGCAGAACGCGGCCAGGCGCTGATCAGCGAATTCCAGACCCGCGCCGAGGCGCTGGACACCGGAACGCAGAAGCTCAACGCAGCGCTCGAGGCCCGCGCCCGCCAGATCAATGAGACGCTGGTCGAGCGTGCCCGCGAAATCGCGCACACCTTTGCCGAGAGCAAGGACACTCTGTCGGCGATGATCGATCAGGGCAAGACCCAGATCGGCGCCGATATGGCCGACATCGTCACCTCGACCTCCTCCATGCTCGAAGCCCGCGCCAGCGACTTCGCCGGCCGTATGGAAGCCGCGCGTCATGTCGTATCGCGTTCGTTCGATAGCGACATTCAGCGGCTTGCCGACGCCCGCGCAGGAATCGAGGAAGCCGTCGAAAACCACAGCCGCAAGCTTTCGGAAAGMCGCGATCGCATGACCGAGGCCATGCAGGCCGACCTGGCGAAGTTCGACGAAGGCCGCGCCGGCATCGATGCCGCGGTGACCAACCAGGTGCAGAAGCTGGCCGAAGGCCGCAGCCTGATCGCGCGCGCCCTCGAGGAGGATCTGCGCAAGGTCAACGAATCGCGGGCGGCCATCGATGCGTCGCTCGGCGGCCATCTTGAAAGGCTGGAAGAAGGCCGCAACAGGCTCTCCGCTGCCTTGAACGAAGACTCGGGGAAACTGGTACAAGCTCGTACAATCATTGATGAAATGGTTGCTGGACACGTCGGCAAGCTGGCCGAGGGCCGCAGCATCCTGTCGCGCGCTTTGGAAGCCGATCTCGGCAAATTGTCCGACAGCCGTGCCAGCATCGACGGTCTCGTCGCCGGCCAGGTCGAGAAGATCGCCGAGGGTCGCGCCGTGCTCGCCAAGGCACTGGAAAACGACATCAGCGGCATCAAGAGCCTGATCGAAGCCCATTCCGCCAAGCTGGCGGACGACCGCACGCAGCTTTCCCAGTCGCTCGACAACGATCTGTCCAGCATACGCGGCCTGATCGACAGCCATGCGGGACGGCTGGTCGAAGATCGCAGCCTGCTGTCGCAGACGCTCGAGGCCGACCTTGCCAAGTTGGCCGAAAGCCGATCGAGCATCGATGGCCTGGTTGCCGGCCAGGTCGAGAAGCTCGCCGAAGGCCGCGACATTCTCAAGCGGGCGCTGGAATCCGATCTGAACACGATCAAGGGCGTCATTGCCAGCCAGTCGGAAAGGCTCGCCGAGGATCGCGGGCAGCTTTCGCGGGTGCTGGAAGCCGACCTGCAGAATGTGAACAGCGTCATCGCCGACCACATGAACAAGCTCGTTCAGGATCGTTCGACCTTGTCGAAGGCGCTTGAAGATGACCTCGCCAAGCTAGCGGAGAGCCGCTCCAGCATCGACGGGCTGGTCGCCGGTCAGGTCGAGAAGTTGTCGGAAGGCCGCAACATCCTGCGGCGTGCGCTGGAAGCCGACCTCAATGCGATCCAGAGCACCGTTGCCGACCAGTCGCAGAAACTGGTCGATGACCGGGCGCAGTTCGCCCGTGCGCTCGAGGCCGATCTCGAAAGCGTCAACAGCCTYGTCAACAGCCACTCCGAACGGCTCGCCCAGGATCGTTCGACGCTGTCGAAGGCACTCGAGGCTGATCTCGAAAACGTCAGTGGCCTGGTCGGCAGCCATGCGGAACGGCTTGTCGGAGAGCGCTCGACCCTGTCGAAGGCGCTCGAAGACGATCTTGCCAAGCTGGCCGAAAGCCGCTCCAGCATCGACGGGCTGGTTGCCGGTCAAGTCGAGAAGCTGTCGCAAGGCCGCGACATCCTGCGGCGCGCGCTGGAAGCCGACCTCAATGCGATCACGGGCGCCGTTGCCGACCAGTCGCAGAAACTGGTCGATGACCGGGCGCAGTTCGCCCAGGCACTCGAGGCTGATCTCCAAAACGTCAGCGGCCTGGTGAACAGCCATTCGGAAAGACTTGTCGGGGAGCGCTCGACCCTCTCGAAGGCGCTCGAAGACGATCTCGCCAAGCTGGCGGAAAGTCGCTCCAGCATCGACGGACTGGTCGCCGGCCAAGTCGAGAAACTCGCCGAAGGCCGCGATATCCTCAAGCGTGCGCTGGAAGCCGACCTGCAGAAGCTTTCCGCAAGCCGCAGCGACATCGACGACATCATCGCAGGACATGTCGGCAAGCTGTCGGAAGGGCGCAACATGCTGGCCCGCGCGCTGGAAGACGATCTCGGCAAGCTCGCCGAGACCCGCCAGGACGTCGACCGCTCGCTGTCGGGCCATATCGACCAGATCGCCGCCAGGAGCACCGATATCTCTGCGGCGATCGCTGCCGATGTCGAGAAGATCGAGCAGGCGTTCAGCCGCCAGACCGGCGTCATCGAGGAGCGCGCCGGCACCATGGAGCGTGCGCTCTCGACAGGCGTCGACAACGTCCGAGCCGTGCTCGAGAAAAGTGCGGTCTTCGTTGCCGGCGCGTTGCGCGAAAAGGTCCTGGAAATCACCAGCACGCTGCATGAGCAGGCCGGTGCTGCGTTCAGTGACGCCGACCGCAGGATCGCCGAGCGCGCCGAGCAGACCTCCGCCGCCCTGCTGGCGAGGGCCGAAGACATCGCCCGCACCTTCGAGGAAGCCGATCGCCGCCTCCACACCCGTGCGGAAGATACGTCGAACGCCTTGCTTGCCCGCGCGGATGACACCTCCAGCTCCTTGCTGGCCCGCGCCCATGAAACCGCTGACCAGCTGGCCGCTCGTGCAGGCGAGATCGCCGGTACCTTCGACGTGGCGGACCGGAAGATCGCCGCCCGCGCCCAGGAAACCGCCGATCAGCTTACCGCCCGGGCTCAGGACACCGCCGACCATATGGCTGCCCGTGCCAGCGAGATCGCCGGCGCATTCGATGCGGCAGACCAGAAATTGGTCGCGCGCGCTGTCGAAACCGCACAGTCGCTGGCCGCCCGCGCCGGCGACATCCTGCGCAATTTCGAAGGCGCCGATCAGCGGCTCGGTATGCGCATCGGCGAATCGGCCGAGGCGCTTGCCGCGCGTGCATCGGATCTCGGCCGTATCTTCGATGCCGCGGACCAGCAATTGGTCTCGCGCATCGCCGAAGGTTCGGAAGCGCTGTCGAGCCGTGCGTCGGAAATCGGTCGCATCTTCGACGAAGCCGATCAGCGTCTGGTGTCGCGCATCGCCAGCAGCTCGTCGACGATCGGCGAGCATGCCGAGACCATCGTCGGCGCCTTTACCGACACCGAGCAGAGGGTCGCCGAACGTGCAAGGCGGACCGGTCAGGAAATGGCCGTGCATGCCCGCGAAATCGAACAGGCGCTTACCGGCGCCGACGAGCGGCTCGCATCGAGCGCGGCGGCTGCGGCCGCCCGTGTTGAAGAGCAGGTCTCAGGCGTCGAGAACCGCCTCGCCTACACGGCCGAGACGATGGGCCAAAGGATCAACGAGCAGGTGGCGAATGCCGAGGCGCAACTCGTCTCGCGCGCCAATGTGATCGCGGAGACCTTCACCGCGGTTGGCCAGCATATCGGCCAGAGCACCAACGACGCCGCCAAGACGATCGGCGCCAACACCCGCGAGCTCAACACCATGCTCGCGGCGCGTTCGGCCGAGATGTCGAAGATCCTAGACGAAACCGCGCGGCCGCTGGTCGAGCGCTTCGCCCAGGGCGGCTCGGAACTGCAAAAGAGCATGGAAGAGGTCACCGAACGCGCCACCGAGAAGCTGCGGGCCGAGAATGCCGCACTTGTCAACGCGCTCGCCAACCGCACCGCCGAGACCTTGTCGGCGGTCGAAGGCGCCCGCTCGTCGCTGTCCGACAGCGTCGCCGATCTCATTGGCCGCATGACCACGTCCAGCTCGCAGCTCGGTCAATTGATCGAGCAGGCCGCGGTCAATCTCGGCCAGGTCGACGAACGTCTGAGCGGCAGCACGCAAAGCTTCGCCACCACCACCGAGAAGGCCGCGCAAACCTTCGCCAGCTCGGCACGGCTGGTCGATTCGAACACGACAAGGCTGACGGAACTGTCGTCGTCCACCTTGCGCGAGGTCGCTTCGATCGCCACCAAGTTCGACGAACACAGCCGCCTGCTGGTCAGCGCCTCGGACCTGCTGAGCTCGGCCCAGAGCAACCTCGAGCACACGCTCGAAAGKCAGTCGTCGCTCGAGGATCTCGCCGTTGGCCTTGTCAAGAAGTCGGAAGATCTCGAAAGGATCATGCGCTCGTTCGAAAATCTCGTCGGCCAGACGCTGCAGAACGCCGAGGGCAAGACCATGGAGTCGGCCGACAAGATCCGCAACGCCATCACCGATGTCGTCGATTCGGCGACCAAGCGCTTCGCCGATGCGACCGAAGAGATGCGGCGCACCGCGGGCTCGATCAAGAGCGAGCTCGACCTTACCCGCGCCGAGCTCAAGAAGGGCGTCATCGAGATGCCGGAAGAGGCAAAGGAATCGACCTCGGCCATCCGCCGCGCCGTTTCCGAGCAGATCAACGCCCTGAAAGAGCTTTCGGAGATCGTTGCGAAGTCCGGTCGCGGCGGCGATGCCGCCGAGCAACGCAATCTTCGCCCGGCACCGCAAGCGCCGGCCGCACGCCCTGCCGAGCCACCACGGCGTGCACCACCGGCACAGCAGCCGGAACTGCGCACACCCCAGGCGCCTTTGGGCGGCGCTCCACTGCGCGGCACGCTCGACCTGGAGCGTCCGGCCGAGGCGGCACCGCGCCCGCGTGTTGAAGCCGGCGCCCGTACACCACAGGGCGGCTGGGTGCGCGATCTCCTGACCGGGGCATCGCGCGAAGAGGACGCCAGGCCGGCAACGCCCGCGGAAGCACCGCGTCCGGCTCCTGCCCAGCGCTCACCGCTGCATGTCGTGGAATCGCTGAACTCGCTCTCCGTCGACATCGCGCGGGCCATCGACCACGATGCTTCGATCGAACTGTGGAACCGCTACCGGCGTGGCGAGCGTGACGTGTTCACGCGGCGGCTCTACACGCTGAAGGGCCAGCAGACGTTCGACGAGATCCGTCGCAAGTATCAGGCGGAGGCCGAGTTCCGCACTGCCGTCGACCGCTACTGCGACGATTTCGAGAAGCTGCTCAAGGATGTCTCGCGCAACGACCGCGACAACATCATGGCGCAGACCTATCTGACGTCGGACACCGGCAAGGTCTACACCATGCTGGCCCATGCAAGCGGCCGCCTGCATTAAGGGCGGGACAGCAAAACAGAAAGGGCGACCTGCCCTTTCTGTTTGAAGCCAATCCTGAAAAGATCGTTTGGAATGTCGCCAATCTCGCGATTTGGTTGGATGCTCGCGCTGTGGATTGAGGTCGGGATTTCGTGGCAATGCAGACAGTTCGTGGTGATCTGCTTCAGCTTGCACTCGACGGAAGGTTCGATGCCATCGTGCACGGATGCAACTGCCAGTGCCAAATGGGCAAGGGAATTGCTCTCTCAATAAAGCAGCGATTTCCCGAGGCATACGCCGCGGATTGCGCAACACCGAAGGGCGACCCAGCCAAACTGGGAAGCCTGTCTGTTGCTGAGATCAGGCGAGAGGGCCGCACGTTCCATGTCATCAATGGCTACACGCAGTTCCATTGGCAGGGAACAGGCGTGAAGGCAGACTACGAAGCAATCCGGAAAGTCATGCAGTCCGTCAAAGCCAAATTCACAGGCAAGAGGATTGGTTACCCGAAAATTGGCGCCGGGCTGGCTGGAGGTGATTAGGAAACGATAGCCTCAATCATCGAGGACGAACTCGCCGATGAAGATCACACCCTTGTTGAATACGTCGGCTGAACCGTCTCGGCTGTCCGGATCATCCCCATTTGACCCGCTCAGATGACCGAATCCGTCCAACGCACGATCTGCTTGGCGGTATCTCCAAACGCGCTGTCGAGCGCCCTGACATAGGCAGGATTGCCGCTGCCTGAAACGGGCGCCGATGCGGTGAAGCTCTTGGAGGCACGCACCTCGCCATTGCGGTCGTTCAATATCCGCACGAACAGGTCGACCTCGGCGTGCTCGCCGCCGTCGACGCGGACTTCGAAAGACCGGACCTCGACAATCACCTGGTAATCGATAGCCAGGCCCTCACCCGGCTTGCCGACGCCGGCAAAGCTGCCTGAGCGCTGGAACGTCTCGGCCAGCCGCGCCTGCACGATCAGCGGCAGCCGGTCGGCCCATTGCGCGCCCTTGAGATACTGGATCGAGCGATCCGACGGCTTGATGACGATGTTCTGGCTGTCCAACGCCTTGAGTGCCGACGGCTGCGCGATCAGGATCTGTCGGCGGCTGTGGCCATGCGCGTCGACCGAAGGCGCCGACAACTCGAACGTGTCGAGCGGCGCGGGCTTGCCGCCCAACACCGCGCAACCCGCTAGTGTCAGGGCAAGCAGTGCCGCAGCCGATGTCAACCCGCCCGTTCTCACCCACACAGACTTCACGCGCGATCCCCGTTGTCCCCGGATCGTAAGATCAACCCACTTTCGCAGCTCATGTTCTTGAGGCGTGCCGGAGCCGAAGTCAACGCCGCGCCCTGCCATCGAACTGCCGAACCTCGCCATCGCCACCCGAAAGGATGCGCTGCGGATTGCGGCTGAGATCCGTTACGGCCTCCTCGATGCGACTGATCGAACGGCGGCTGTCCTGCACCAGCGCCTCGACATTCGAAAGCCCCTGGCCCGAAAAGCGCGCCAGATTGTCGGTAATGACGCCCAGGCGGGAATTCAAAGTGTCGGCAACCTGCTTGAACGACTTCAGAGTATCCCTGGCGTCGGCCATCACGCCGTCGGCCTGGCCCGACCCGAGCAAGGTGTCGACCTTGGCGAGGATTCCGTCGACACGCACCGAGGCATCGTTGAGCCGCTGTGCCAGTTGCTTGGCATCCTTGATCGTCTGGTCGATGTCGTCGGCCCGATTGGCGAACTTGTCGGTCACCTCAGCGATGTCGGCGGCGGCCTTGTTGGCGTTTTCGCTGGCTTTCTGGATGTTGGCCAGTGCGGAGCGCACTTGCGCCGGATCGATACCGTCGAGCACACCATCGACCTTGGCTAGCGTGCCTTGCGTCTGCTTGGCGAAATCGTTGACGGACCCGACAGCGGTGTCGACATTCTTGATGACRCCGTCGAGCTGCGTCGACGTCTGCTTGAGATTCGCAGTTGCCGTATCGACGTTGGCGACGATGCTCTTGATCTTGTCCTTGTCGACGGCATTGAGCAGGCCTTCGGCTGCTTTCAGCGTGCCGTCGAGCTTGCCAGAAACGCCTTTCAGCTCGTCGGAGAGCGCACTGACGCTGGAGAGGAACTTGTCGATGCCGTCCGAATTCTTGGCCAGCGCATCGGAGAAGGTCTGCGCATTCTTGACGGTTTGCGTCAGCGGCCCGCGCACATCCTTGGTGAAGCCTTCAAGCTCAGAAAGCACCTTGTCGGCGCGGGAGAAGATGTTCTGTGCCGTCTGCAGCAGGTTGGTCACCGCCGATGGGTTGGCGACGATCTCGGCGACCTTGCCCTCCTTCTCGGCCTGGTCGAGGAGCTTTACTTCCTTGGGGTCAGCGCCCTTGAGTTCGATATTGGCCTGTCCGGTGAGGCCGGCGAGGCCGATATCCGCCTGCGTCGACTTGGTGATCGGCGTCAGGCGATCGATCTCGGTGTCGGCGATGGCGACGGTCGGATTGTCGACATCGATATAGACGCGCCTGACATCACCGACCTTGACGCCGTTGAACAGCACGAAGCTGCCGCGGCCAAGCCCGGAAGCCGAGCCCGGAATACGCACGCGCAGCAACGTGGTCTCGCCCTTGTCGCCGATCGCCGCCGTCCAGTAGACGAAGGCAAACGCCGCCAGGATCGCGGCCAGCGTGAAAATGCCGACAATAACGTAGTTGGCTCTGGTTTCCATTGTCCCACTTATGGCTATGCGCGCGCCGCAAGATCAAGTTGCCGGGCGCGTTTTCCGCGGAAATAGGATTTTACCCACGGCTCCTCGCTCTTCAGCATGTCGTCAATGGTGCCTTCGACCAGCACTCTCTTCTTGCCGAGCACGGCCACGCGATCGCAAGCGGTGAAAAGCGTGTCGAGATCGTGCGTCACCATATAAACGGTCAGATCCATCGTATCGCGCAGCTTGACGACCAGTTCGTCGAACTCCGCCGCGCTGATCGGATCGAGGCCGGATGTCGGCTCGTCGAGGAAGACGATGTCGGGGTCGAGCGCCAGCGCCCGTGCCAACGCCGCCCGCTTGATCATGCCTCCGGAAAGTTCGGACGGAAATTTCTGCGCGGCGTCCGGCGGCAGCCCGACCAGCTCGATCTTTAGCATCGCCAGTTCGTCCATCAGCTTTCGCGGCAGGTCGAGATATTCGCGCATCGGCACCTGGACGTTTTCCAGCACTGTCAGCGCCGAAAAAAGGGCGCCGTGCTGAAACAGCACGCCAAGCCGCATGTCGACTCGCAGACGCTCGACGTCGCTCGCTTTCTCGACATCGACGCCGAACAGCTTGATCGTGCCCGACTGTTTGCGCGTCAGCCCAAGAATGGTGCGCAGCAGAACGGATTTGCCGGCGCCCGAGGCACCGACAAAGCCAAGGATCTCGCCGCGCCGGATATCGAGCGACAGCTTGTCGAGTATGAGCTTGTCGGCGAACGAGACGGTGATGTTGTGCGCGGAAAGCACGATGTCGCCCTCGCCCGTTTCGTCCGCGATCGCGACCGGCTTTTTTCTGCTCAGCAGCGCCATCTCAGAACTCGATCGCTGCGTAGAAGATGGCGAAAAGCCCGTCGAGGATGATGACGACGAAGATCGACTTAACCACCGAGGCGGTCACGTGCTGGCCGAGCGATTCGGCGCTGCCGCCGACCTTCATGCCTTCGACCGAGGCAATCGTGCCGATGATCATGGCCATGAACGGCGCCTTGATCAGGCCGGCGAAAATGGTGCTGAGATCGATGGCGACGCGCAGCCGGTCGATGAAGGCAGCAGGTGCGATATCGGAGTACAGCCAAGCCGCGACGATGCCGCCGCCGAGTGCCGCGAAATTGGCAATGATGGTGAGGCACGGCAAGGCGATGACCAGTGCCACGAGGCGCGGAAAGACCAGCACGCCGATCGGGTTGAGGCCGATGACTTTCAGCGCGTCGACTTCCTCGCGCATCTTCATCGAGCCGATCTCGGCGGTGATCGCGCTTCCGGAGCGGCCGGCGATCATGATCGCGGTCATCAGCACGCCAAGCTCGCGCAGGATCAGCACGCCGACCAGGTCGACGACGAAGATATCGGCGCCGAAGTAGCTGAGCTGATAGGCGCCTTGCTGGGCAACGATGGCACCGACGATCGCCGACATCAGCACCACCACCGGAATGGCGCCGACGCCCATGCGGTCGATCTGGTTGAAGATCGCCGCCGGGTTGACGGCATGGCCACGGCCGAGCTTCATCTGCGCGCCGCGGATGGTGGCGCCGAGGATGTTCATCGAGGCGAGGAAGTCGTCGCGCATCTCGTAGACGCGCCGGCCGACCGCCTCCAGCGCGCGAATGATGATGGTGGGTGGCCGTGCCGGACCGGATTCGGGTTCGCGCCGGACGGCCTCGCCCACCGCATCGAGCAGGATGTTGGCAATCTCGCTCTGGCCTTGCATGCTGATCTTGACGCCCTTCTTCTCGAAGGCACAGACCAGCCGGTCGATCAGCCAGGCGCCGGCGGTATCCATCTTCTCGATGTTGGAAAGATCGAGCGCCAAGGTCTTGAAACCACTTCGCTTCTCGATCTTGCGCATGTCGGCGTCGATCAGCGCGACGGTCCGTGTCGTCCAGATTCCCGAGAAAACGCAGCCTAGAACGCCGTCCTCCTCGCCGATCGCCACGCGCGGTTCGTGGTCAGCCTCCCCCGCGGTCGTGCCGCTTGCGTCGCGCTTGCCGATAGTCAACATGGCGTCCTGTTTAGCCTGACGGAACCAAGCTGTCGATTTGCCGACTCGCCCGTTGTTGCATAGCCGGAGCAGAAAAATATGGCGCGTGTCATTTCGGTTGAGGCAGAACGTTTCCCCATCGCCGGAAGCTTCACCATCTCACGCGGTTCCAAGACCCAAGCCGAGGTCATCACTTGCACGATCAGTGTGGACAGCCACACGGGTCGCGGCGAATGCGTTCCCTACAAGCGCTATGGCGAGACCATGGACGGCGTGGGCGAGGCGATCGAAGCCATGCGCGAGCGGATCGCCGCCGGCATCAGCCGGAACGCCCTGCTTGATGCCATGCCGGCTGGAGCTGCCCGCAACGCCATCGACTGCGCCCTGTGGGATCTGGAAGCAAAGATCAGCGGGATACCGGTGGCTGCTGCCATTGGCGCTGTATCGTTAAGGTCACTTGAAACGGCCTACACGCTGTCGCTGGGTGAACCGGAGGCGATGGCGGCGCAGGCGCGTGCCAATGCGGCGCGGCCGCTGCTCAAGGTGAAGATCGGCGGCGACAACGACGTCGCCCGTATCCGCGCCGTCAGGCAAGCCGCGCCCGACAGCCGCATCATCCTCGACGCCAACGAGGGCTGGACCGACGACAACATCGCCGCGAACCTCGCCTTTGCCGCCGAGCAAGGCATCGCGCTGATCGAACAGCCGCTGCCGGCCGGCAAAGACGAGATCCTGCGCCATATCGCGCACCCCGTACCGATCTGCGCCGATGAGAGCGTGCATGAGGCTGAGAATCTCGTAGCGCTGGTCGGCCTCTACGATGCCGTCAACATCAAGCTCGATAAATCGGGCGGGCTGACAGCGGCTTTGGTGCTGCGCGATCGCGCCCGCGAACTCGGTTTCGGCGTTATGGTCGGCTGCATGGTCGGCACGTCGCTGGCGATGGCGCCGGCGGTATTGCTCGCCCAGGATGCCGATTTCGTCGACCTCGACGGTCCGCTCCTGCTTGCCCGCGACCGTGTGCCCGGCCTTGTCTACCAGGGATCGCTGGTGTCACCGCCTGATACGGCGCTGTGGGGCTGAGCGCGCCGCAAGTCCGATCAGCACCAGACCGATCAAGGCGATCGGGATCATGGCAAAAAAGCCGTCGACGCCGAAGCGGTGGTAAAGCGGGCCGGACGCCAGCGTCACCACCGCCATGAAGAAGCCGTTGGAGAAATAGGCGATGCCTTGCGCAGCACCTGTCCGCTCTTCGGAAACCGTTTCGCCGATCATCTTCTGCAGGCCGATCAGCACCAGCGCCACTGAGACCGAATGCAGCGTCTGGACGCCGAAAAATCCGGCAACGCCGAGGCCGAGCGGCCACACAAGCGGAAAGGCGATCCAGCGCACGATCGCCCCGATACCCGCCATCACCATGATCGAGACGACGGAGAACGAGCTGAAATAGCGGGTGAACATCATGAACATGCAAACTTCCGCGACYACGCCCCATGCCCACAAAAGGCCGACAACCGAATCGCTGAGGCCGATCGATTTCCAGTAGATGGAGACGAAGCCGTACAGGAATGCGTGGCTGGCGGTGATGACGCCGACACCGATCGAAAAATACAGGAAATATGGGTTGAGAAGCTTTGGCGCCACGTGCTGGATGTCGGTCGCCGACAGCGGCGAGGCGCGTCGCGGACGGCCGAGACGCGGCGCCAGCAAGCCGGCAGCAAGGGCCGCGGCAAGTGAAACGAAGATGATCACCGGAACGGCCCCGGAGCCGGTTGCCGACAGGATGAAGCCACCGGCGACATTGGCGAACAAGTAGGAGATCGAGCCCCATTTTCGCATGCTCGTATAGTTCGAGCCAAACCGCCGCACACCCGAAAGTGCCAGCGAGTCGGCGATCGGCGAATGCGGCGTCCAGACGATGGTCAGCGCCAGCGACACCGCCAGCACCATGGCGTAGCTCGGGGTCAGGAAATAACCGGCCGATAGCAGCAGTGACGCCGCCACCAGCGCGACATAGATATCGGCGCGGTCCCTGGCCCTGTCGGCAAGTGCGGTCAGCAACGGCGTCGTCACCACGCGCAGGAACATCGGCGCCGCCAGAATGGCGGCGATCTGCTCGGGATGAAAACCCTCGGCCTGCAGCCACAGCGGGAAATAGGGCACATGCGTTCCGAGCGGCACGAACAGCGTCGCGAAGATCAGGCTCATGCGCAGTTCAAAATGGCGCGGCTTGACGAGTTGTTCAGGCGAAAGCGGCGGCAGCGACATGAATCGATCCAATAACGCTGCACTCGACCGGACGGCAACGTGTATCGATCCCTTAACATGGGCGAAAACCGGGCGAAACCGGTTGGCCTAATCGATTGATCCGCGTCAGGCCGCCTGCCCGACCCGGTCTTCGAGGAGCAACGGGATAAACGGTTGGTCCGGCGCCTCGGGCAGCACCTGCGCCCAGGTCAGGATTTCCATCCGGCCATCGAAATGCTCGACCACCGCCGTGCAGCTTTCCACCCAGTCGCCGGTGTTGATGTATTGGACATCGCCAAAACTCTCGATGGCGGCGTGATGGATATGGCCGCAGATGATGCCGTCGACATGCGAGCGGCGCGCCTCTTCCGCAAGCATGGTCTGGAACGAGCCGATGAAATTCACCGCCTTCTTGACGTTGACCTTGGCCCAGGACGAGAACGACCAGTACGGCAGGCCAAGCAGTTGGCGCAGTCGCGTCACCACGCGGTTGACCAGCATGGCCGCGTCATAGGCGTGATCGCCGAGATAGGCGAGCCAGCGCGCATTGTGGACGACGGTGTCGAACTGGTCGCCATGGATGACGAGCAGCCGCTTGCCGTCGGCGGTCTCGTGGATGGCGCGGTCGGCGACCACGATGCCGCCGAAATGCACGCCCTGGAACTGGCGCGCGAACTCGTCGTGATTGCCGGCGATGTAGGTGATGTTGGCGCCCTTGCGCGCCTTGCGCAGCAATTTCTGCACGACATCATTGTGGCTTTGCGGCCAGTGCCAGCTCCGTCGCAGCCGCCAGCCATCGACGATATCGCCGACCAGATAGATGATGTCGGCGTCGTGATACCTAAGGAAATCGATCAGGAATTCGGCCTTGGCCGCCTTCGAGCCGAGATGAACGTCGGAAATGAACATGCTGCGGAAAGTGCGGGGCTCTTGGCCTGACATCGCGATTTCACCCTTGCTTTCGCGCAGGCTATGCCCCGATTCATGCAACAACCGTATGACGGTTGCGATTGGTCCAGCCGAAGGACTAGCTTGCCGCCGGCTCACAAGGAGAAAATCATCATGGATCTCGGCATTCGCGGAAAGAAAGCCATTGTCTGCGCTTCCAGCAAGGGGCTTGGGCGTGGCTGCGCCATGGCGCTGGCAGAAGCCGGCTGCGACATCGTCGTCAACGGCCGCAATGCGGAGCTGGTGGCCAAGACCGCAGCCGAGCTGCGCGAGCGCTATGGCGTGACGGTGACCGAAGTCGTCGGCGACGTCTCGAAGCCGGAGGTGCAGAAGGCGTTGCTCGCCGCGTGCCCCGAACCCGATATCCTCGTCAACAACAATGGCGGCCCGCCACTGCGTGATTTCCGTGAGCTCGATCGGGCGAAGATCCTTGAAGGCGTCACCCAGAACATGGTGACGCCGGTCGAGTTGGTGCAGGCCGTCATCGACGGCATGGCAGCGCGCGGCTTTGGCCGCATCGTCAACATCACCTCGCTGTCGGTCTACGTCCCCATCCCCGGCCTCGACCTGTCGTCGGGCGCGCGCGCCGGCCTGACCTCGTTCCTTGCCGGCGTGGCGCGAACGGTGATCGACCGCAACGTGACCATCAACAACATGCTGCCGGGCAAACTCGACACCGACCGACTGCGTGGCCCGCATGACGCCGGCACACCAGAGGATCCAGCGGCGGCCGCCGCGCGCAAGACCCGCATCAGCGCCGATGTTCCGGCCAAGCGGCTCGGCACGCCGGAGGAATTCGGCCAGATCTGCGCCTTCCTGTGCTCGGTCCATGCCGGTTATCTGACCGGTCAGAACATACCGGTCGACGGCGGCCTCTATGTCAGCGCCTTTTGATCGACGCGCCTGTACGCAGCAAGACTCATATGCGACGAAATCGGCGTAAACATCTGATATAATGGTGTTTTAGACGCGCTGCCGGGTAAAGCTGCCGGCGCGTCATTTAGCGTCGCGACAAACCTTGGCCGCATGCTAAAAGGACTCTCCAGGGAGATTTCGAGGGAGCGGCCGCATGGAAGGCGAGACCAAGAAGACGGCACGTTCGGACCTCGACGAAGCCGCCCTCTACTTCCACAAGCACCCAAGGCCGGGAAAGCTGGAAATCCAGGCGACCAAGCCGCTCGGCAACCAGCGCGACCTTGCGCTCGCCTATTCTCCAGGCGTCGCCGCCCCTTGCCTGGAAATCCGCGACGATCCGGCGACCGCCGCTGACTATACGGCGCGCGCCAATCTGGTCGGCGTCGTCTCCAACGGATCGGCCGTGCTCGGCCTCGGCAATATCGGCCCGCTCGCCTCCAAGCCGGTGATGGAAGGCAAGGCTGTCCTGTTCAAGAAATTCGCCGGCATCGACGTCTTCGACATCGAGATCGACGCGCCGGGCATTGAGCGCATGGTCGAGACAATCTCGGCGCTGGAACCGACCTTCGGCGGCATCAACCTCGAGGACATCAAGGCGCCCGAATGCTTCGAAGTGGAAGAGCAGCTGAAGGCCCGCATGGGCATTCCGGTCTTCCATGACGACCAGCACGGCACAGCCATCATCGTCGCC
>NZ_JBFULQ010000099.1:0-15581 GCF_054049815.1 Mesorhizobium sp. P5_C1
GGCCGACGTTCATGCTTTTATCGGACGGTGGGGCTGGTCGACGGCAAGGGGACGCTTGTTGACGACGGCAGCAAGCCGTTGTTCGATGCGGAAACCACGTATCGGAAACCATCAGCTTGAACCTTCTGCCTGACCCAAGTCACATAGATTCACCATTTCGATACGGCCCGCCCTTATATTAGCCGTGGGACAAGGGAGATCATGATGCTCGAGTGGGCGTCATTGCGTAACAAACCAGATGTCAGGGAGGCCAATGGCCTGTCCTCGTCGGGCGGCGCATCCGAAACAAAACCACCAAGAAAAACCGGTATTTCGCTCGCCCTAGGCGGCGGGTGCGCCAGAGGCTGGGCGCATATCGGCGTGCTGCGCGCGCTCGATGAAGCCGGCATCGAAGTGTCGATGATCGCCGGCACGTCGATCGGCGCGCTGGTCGGCGGCTGCTATCTCTCAGGCAAACTGGACGAACTGGAAGAATTCGCCCGCAGCCTGACCAAACGACGCATTTTTGGCCTGCTCGATCTCAACCTGCGCGGCAGTGGCCTGTTCGGCGGCATGAAGCTCGACGCCCGGCTGCGCGAGCACATGGCTGGCATTCGTTTCGAGGACCTGGCCAAACCGTTCGTCGCAGTCACCTCCGAAATTCGCACCGGCCACGAAATCTGGCTGTCGAGCGGCTCATTGATCACCGCGATGCGCGCCTCCTATGCGCTGCCCGGCGTGTTCGAGCCGGTGAATTGCAACGGCCGCGTGCTGGTCGACGGTGCGCTGGTCAACCCGGTGCCGGTTTCGGTCTGCCGCGCCTATGAGCAGCCGCTCGTGGTGGCGGTCAATCTTCACTATGACCTGTTCGGCCGCGCCGCCGTCATCAAGCACAGCGCCGGCGAGCTGGTCATCGAAAAGGATGCGCCGCGGCCGGGCCGGGTCGATCCCGAGCACCATTCGCATCAGACGCGGCTCGGCATCACCGGCGTCATGGTCGAGGCCTTCAACATCATCCAGGACCGCATCTCGCGCGCCAGGCTTGCCGGCGATCCGCCCGACATGTCGCTGCAGCCGAAGCTCAGCCATATCGGCCTGACCGAATTCCACCGCGCCGACGAGGCGATCAGCCTCGGCTATCAGGCAACGATGGCGCAGATCGGCGAACTGACCCGCCTGCAGTCCGTTCTCGCCTGATTCATGTCTTCCAAGGCAAGGAAACAGGCTCTTGACGCGCGCCGACCAACACGAATGGCGCCAGGCGAATTTCGGAAGCAAATTCGATCCTAGCTAGGCCGCCCCACGGTGACCTTACGCACGCGCCGCGTCGATGATGCGAAACTGCACCGTGCGGTTGCCGTTCCAGTAATTGCCCGACAGCGAGCCGGCGACATGCACGGTCTTGCCCCGGTTCTTGAACAGGAATTCTCCAAGTGCGGTATCGACGGCGCGAAAGGCGATCGCCTGGATACGGCCGCCACTTTCCGACTGCAGCTCGACGCGTATGTGGTTAGTGCCAACCGGCCGCGCATCAGCAAGCCGGTGACGCGGCAGCACGAAGACCGGCGCTGCATGCCCGGCGCCGAATGGGCCGGCTTTCTCCAGCGCGTCGAGAAGGCCGAGCGTCGCGCCTTCGGCGGCAAGCGCCCCATCGATCGCCAGGCTTTCCTCGCCTTGCAGGCGGAACACGTCGGCCGCCGCTCGCTCTTCGAAAAACGCCCTGAGCTCGCCAAGCTTCGCCCGCTCCACTGTGATGCCGGCCGCCATGCCGTGGCCGCCGCCCTTGATAATCAGCCCGGCATCGGCCGCCTCGCGCACCAGCCGGCCGAGGTCGAAGCCCGATACGGAGCGGCCCGAGCCGGTACCTGTGCCGCTGGCATTGAAGGCGATGGCGAAGGCCGGCCGGCGCGCATGATCCTTCAGCCGTGAAGCGAGCAGGCCAACAATGCCCGGGTGCCAGTTGTTGCTGGCGGTGACGACAATGGCCGGGCCGTTGCCGCCGGCAAGTTCGGCATCGGCCTCGGTGCGGGCTGCCGCCAGCATCTCCTGCTCCATCATCTGCCGTTCCTGGTTTAGCCGGTCGAGCGTCTCAGCAATGGTGCGGGCCTCGACCGGATCGTCGGTGGCAAGCAGGCGACTGCCAAGCGCGGCATCGCCGATGCGCCCGCCGGCATTGATGCGCGGGCCGATCAGATAGGCGAGATGGAAGGTGCTAATCGGCTCGCCGATGCGCGACACCCGTGCAAGTGCAGCCAGCCCTTCGTTCTTCTGCTGGCGCGCCATCTGCAGTCCCTTGACCACGAAAGCACGGTTGACGCCGATCAGCGGCACCACGTCACAGACGGTGGCAAGTGCGGTGAGATCGAGCAGGGAAAGCAGGTCCGGCGGCGTGGCATCTACTGTCCGCCCGCGCAGGATCTTGGCCGTCTGCACAAGGGCGAGGAAGACCACGCCGGCGGCGCAGAGATGGCCCTGTCCGGAAAGGTCGTCATCGCGGTTGGGATTGACGACGGCAACTGCCGCCGGCAAGGCACCGCCGACCTGATGGTGGTCGAGCACGACGACATCGGCGCCGGCTGCATTGGCGGCGTCGATGGAAACGGCGCTGTTGGTGCCGCAATCGACAGTGACGATCAGCGTCGCGCCACGCGAAACCAGTTCGCGCATCGCATCCGGATTGGGACCATAACCCTCGAAAATACGGTCAGGGATGTAGATTTCCGACGGTACCGAGAAATGCGCCAGGAACCGTTTCAGCAAGGCCGACGAGGCAGCGCCGTCGACATCGTAGTCGCCGAAGATCGCCACCTTTTCCCTGGCCATCACCGCAGCCGCGATGCGGGCCGCCGCCTTGTCCATGTCGGTCAGCGACGCCGGATCCGGCAACAGGTCACGGATCGTCGGATCGAGAAACCGCTCGGTCTGCTCGGCGGTGACACCGCGACCGGCAAGCACCCGCGCGACGATGTCGGGCACGCCGTGGCCTTGCGCGATGGCGAGCGCGACCATGTCCTGCCGCTCGGTCAGCCGGTGCTCCCAGGAAACCCCGGTAGCCGATTGCCTGACATCGAGGAAGAGGCGTTTGTCGCCGGTCATGCGGTTTGCCAACTCATGGTTGGCCGCAGGATAGTGCATGTCGCCTAAAAGTGCGCAGCGGTTTTGGGACAACGACATGCACAGGCAACAGCCTAAAGCAGGCAAAGCCAAGCGGTTCGCGGTGATGCGCCGTCGCGGGAGATGCCAAGAAAACTACGCTTTCCGCTTTTCAGCCTGGCGCCGAAGCCATTCGTCGGCCGCATCGCCCATGGTCTTGTACACACCGTCCTTGAGCCAGGCCATGAACGGCCGGTCGAACCTGAACGCATCGCCACATTCGCGGGTGAAAAAGCGGCGCACGTTCTGTGTGTTGCGATAGGACTTCGTGACAGCGGTGGCACGCGAAATCGCATCCGCATGCCAGTCGAACGGTTTCATCCTCAAATCCTTGCGGCCAGCGTCATCCGACGCAGCCACAGGGCTAACAACTGCGATGCTGGTCCGCAAGCGCCCAAGCCAACAACGGGAAGAAAGCTAGAACTTATCCAGATCCTGGTGCCTGGCCTTGATCTCGCGCACCGTCCGCGACGACGAGCGCAGCACGATCGTGTGGGTGGTGATGGTGTTGCGGCCGAACTTGACGCCGGCAAGCATGTTGCCGTCAGTGACACCGGTGGCCGCAAACAGCACGTCGCCGCGCGCCATGTCTTCCGTCCGATAGACCCGCTTCGGATCGGAAATACCCATCTTCGCGGCGCGTGCCACCTTTTCCGGCGTGTCGAGGATCAGCCGGCCCTGCATCTGCCCGCCGGTGCAGCGCAACGCCGCCGCTGCCAGCACGCCCTCCGGTGCGCCACCGGTGCCGAGATAGATATCGATGCCGGTTTCATCGGGATCGGTGGTGTGGATGACGCCGGCGACGTCGCCATCGCCGATCAGCCGGATCGCGGCACCCGTGGCCCGTACGGCGTCGATCAGCTTGGTGTGGCGTGGCCGGTCGAGGATACAGGCGGTGATGTCCGACACCGCGACGCCCTTGGCGCGGGCGAGGCTGGCGATGTTGTCGGCCGGCGAGGCATCGATATCGATGACGCCGTCGGCATAGCCCGGACCGATGGCGATCTTGTCCATGTAGACGTCGGGCGCAAACAGCAGGCTGCCCTTCTCGGCGATCGCGATGACGGCGAGCGCATTGGGCAGGTTCTTGGCGCAGATCGTCGTGCCTTCGAGCGGATCGAGCGCAATATCGACCGCCGGGCCTTTGCCCGAGCCGACTTCCTCGCCGATATAGAGCATCGGCGCCTCGTCCCGCTCGCCCTCGCCGATCACCACCGTGCCCCTGATGGCAAGCCGGTTGAGCTCCTGGCGCATGGCATCGACGGCGACCTGGTCGGCCGCCTTTTCGTCGCCACGCCCGCGCAGCCTGGCGGCCGCGACGGCGGCGCGTTCCGTGACGCGCACCAGCTCCATGGTGAGTATCCGGTCAAGGCCGGCGACAATGTTCTGGGCCACGTTCATCTGGCAATTTTCCTCGTTGATATGCGGCCTCCCGCCGGAGGCGCGTCTCTTTTGTCAAACGAGCATGACAACGGCAAGACCTCACGGGATTTTTGTCGAATAGCCAGCAATATCAATCGATTAAACCGCATTCTTGAAACGAGGCCGGCCCGGTCGTAAAGAACCGGGCCGGCTTGTAAAGTGGAAAATCGAGCCGCTGCGGCCTAGAAAACCGCAAGGTATTTGAGCAGTGAAATGATGCCGATGATGATGACGATGATCTGGGCGATCTGTCTCATCCGGGCGTCCAGCGGCAAGCGCTGAACCAGATAGAGAACGAGGATGATGACGAGGAACGTGATCAGGATGCTGATCAACATCGATGAAGCCATGGTGCCCTCCTGGCAATAAAATGCTGAAAATGAGCCGGCAAGGCCGGCTCCATCACTCCGCGGTCAATACCAGCGGCGCGAGTTGTCGTTCATCGACTGGCCAATGGCGAGGCCGGCAAGAAAGCCGAGCAGGCCGATCACGCCGATCACAGCCGTCGTCGTACCAGGATTTTCGCGCGCGACATCCGACACCGCCTGCGCCTGGCTGCGCAACTGTTGTGCGGTTCGCGACGCGCGGGCCGCGGCTGTATCGTACAAATCCGAAGCCTGCTCGCTGGCGTCGTCGAGCATTTCCGCGCCCCGCGCCGAAATGCTCTTGTTGATCTTGGTGATCTCCTTGCGCAGTTCGGCGATCTGCTTTTCCAGCGTCTTCTGGATGTCGTCGATGTGAGGGCTGTCGGACTTGTTGGTATCGGCCATGAAGCGGTTCCTTTGGTTGCTGACCAAGGAAACGGCGCCCAAGCGAATTCGTTCCGGTCGGTCGTGGCTGCTTGCCACCAGACCGACGCGCAATACCGGCGGGATTCCTGTCCCGCGCGGCGACCTGAAGAGAGAAGCTACCCTGCCCGCTCGATGCGGATGACCTGCGGCTTGTCGGTCAGATGGCCATCCTTGGTGATGCCGTCGACGGCTTTGCGTACGGCGGCCTCGGTCGTCTCGTGCGTCACCAGGATTACCGTCTTCTGCGCCGCCGCCTCGCCGTTGACCGCGTGCTGGACGATCGATTCCAGCGAAATGTCGTTGTCGGCCATGCGCTTGGCGATCGCGGCAAAGACGCCGATGCGGTCATGCACGGTCAGCCGGATGAAATAGCCGCCGGCATGGCTGCGCATCTGCGCCTTCTTGTAGGGTTTCAGCTCCTTCGCCGGCCGGCCGAAGACCGGACCATGTTGGAAGCCGGGCCGGCTCTTGGCGATGTCGGCAATGTCGCCGATGACGGCCGAGGCCGTGGCGTTGCCGCCGGCGCCGGGGCCGGAGAGCAGCAGTTCGCCCAATATGTCGGTCTCGATCGCCACCGCATTGGTGACGCCGTGCACCTGCGCGATGACCGAGGCGGTCGGCACCATGGTCGGGTGCACACGCTGCTCGATGCCACTGTCGGTGCGCTGGGCAACGCCCAGCAGCTTGATCCGGTAGCCGAGATCGCCGGCCGCGCGGATGTCGGCCTGGGTGATGTTGGAAATGCCTTCCATGTAGATGTCGTTGGCAGCGATTTTTGTGCCGAAGGCAAGGCTGGTCAGGATCGACAGCTTGTGCGCGGTGTCGTGGCCCTCGATGTCGAAGGTCGGATCGGCCTCGGCATAGCCGAGCCGCTGCGCGTCCTTCAGGCAGGCGTCGAACGAGATGCCCTCGGCCTCCATGCGGGTCAGGATGTAGTTGCAGGTGCCATTGAGGATGCCGAACACGCGGTTGACCGAATTGCCGGCCATCGCCTCGCGCATGGTCTTGATGACGGGAATGCCGCCCGCTACCGCCGCCTCATAGTTGAGCAGCACGCCGCGCTTCTCGGCGATCTCGGCCAGCGCCACGCCATGCTTGGCCAGCAGCGCCTTGTTAGCGGTGACGACATGAAGGCTGGCTTCGAGTGCCGCCTTCACCGACGACCGCGCCGGCCCCTCATCGCCGCCGATCAGTTCGACGAACACGTCGATTTCGGCTGTCTGCGCCATCTTGACCGGATCGTCGAACCACTTTGCCGAGCTGACATCGACGCCGCGATCGCGTTTCTGGTCACGCGCCGAAACCGCAGTGACGACGATGTCGCGCCCGCATTGCCGGGTCAGTTCCGCCGCCTTGTCGCGCAGCACGCGCGCCACGGACGCGCCAACCGTGCCAAGACCGGCAATTCCAACACGCAATGCTTCAGCCATGGCCGGCGACGTCCCTCAAGTCAGATCGAAATTGTCTGCGGCAAACTTACCGGTGAGCGGAAAGCGGCACCACATTGTTGGGTTGCTTGGCGCTGGCCGATAGGAAGCGCTTGATGTTGCGCGCCGCTTGCCGGATCCGGTGCTCATTCTCGACCAGCGCCACGCGCACGAAATCGTCGCCATGTTCGCCGAAGCCGACACCGGGCGCCACCGCCACGTCGGCGTGTTCGATGAGCAGCTTGGAGAATTCGAGCGAGCCGAGATGACGGAACGGCTCCGGGATCGGCGCCCAGGCAAACATCGATGCCGCGGGGGCCGGAATGGTCCAGCCGGCGCGTCCGAAGGCATCGACCATCACGTCGCGGCGCTTGTGGTAGATGTCGCGCACCTCGGCAATGTCGGCGCCGTCACCGTTGAGCGCGTGTGCCGCCGCCACCTGGATCGGCGTGAAGGCGCCGTAGTCGAGATAGGATTTCACCCGGGTCAGCGCCGAGATCAGCCGTTCGTTGCCGACCGCAAAGCCCATGCGCCAGCCGGGCATGGAGAASGTCTTGGACATCGAGGTGAATTCGACMCMGACGTCGATGGCGCCCGGCACCTGCAGCACCGACGGCGGCGGATTGCCGTCGAAATAGATCTCCGAATAGGCAAGGTCGGACAGGATGATGATGTCGTTCTTCTTGGCGAAGGCGACGACGTCCTTGTAGAAATCGAGCGAAGCGACCAGTGCCGTCGGGTTCGACGGATAGTTGAGGATCAGCGCCAGCGGCTTCGGGATCGAGTGGCGGACGCCGCGCTCGAGCGCCGGGATGAAGCCGTCGTCCGGCTCGACCTGCAGCGAGCGGATGACGCCGCCCGACATGATGAAGCCGAAGGCGTGGATCGGATAGGTCGGGTTGGGGCACAGGATCACGTCGCCAGGCGCAGTGATCGCCTGTGCCATGTTGGCGAAGCCCTCTTTCGAGCCGAGCGTCGCCACCACCTGCGTGTCGGGGTTGAGCTTCACGCCGAAGCGCCTGCCATAGTACGCGGCCTGGGCGCGGCGCAGGCCCGGAATGCCGCGCGACGAGGAATAACGATGCGTACGCGGATCGCGCACGACCTCGCACAGTTTGTCGACGATGGCCTTGGGTGTCGGCAGATCCGGATTGCCCATGCCGAGGTCGATGATGTCGGCGCCGCGCGAACGGGCGCTGGCCTTGAGCCGGTTGACCTGCTCGAAGACGTAAGGCGGAAGCCGGCGAACCTTGTGAAATTCTTCCATGGCAGTTCCAGACAGCAAAGGGGCCAGATATCTAAGGGCTTTGGGCGCGCGCTATATACTTATTTGCAGGTAGGGTCGAGGGCGGGATCGCATTTGCCTTCGATCTGCTTCAGCGTTTCGTCGCCATGCTTTTTGGCAAGATCCGTGAGCGCCGCCTGGTCGGCCACGTCGGGCTTGCCGTTCTTTGCCGCCTGCGCGCTCTCATCGGCCTTCAATTGCGCGAGCTTGGCGTTCTTCTCGGCGTCGGTGAACTGCGGCGCCGCCACCTGCGGCTTGATGTTCAGGTTCGGAAAGGTGCCGGTATCCTTCGCCCCCGTCACAGGCACCGGGCCGCTGGTGCTGGAACAGCCGGCAATCCCAATGAGGACGATTGCCGCGCCAATGCGGCAAAAACGTCCGGCGCCGAAAAAAACAGTCTCGCCAATGTTAATCGTCATATTGTTTCCTTGGCAGCCGCGGTAGAGCGAGATTGGACCCCGTCGGATGTCCCATGTTAATATGTCAAGAAAACGCTTCGGGAGGAACCCCGCGAACCATGTCCAAGACACCCGATTCGGGCAAAGCGGAAGATGACGAGCCTTCGACCGTCGAGCAATATCTGGTGAAGGACCCGGAACGCTTCGCCCTGAACATGGCGCGCATGATCGAGCAGGCCGGCAAAGCGGCCTMCGCATGGGCCGAGCCACGCGAAAAAGGCGATGTGCGCGATCACGTCGCCGAGCCTGTCGTCGACATGGTCAAGACCTTCTCCAAGCTCAGCGAATACTGGCTGTCCGATCCGCAGCGCGCGCTGGAAGCGCAGACGCGGCTGTTCTCCGGCTACATGACTGTCTGGGCCAACGCCATTCAGCGCACCAGCAACGCCGCGGAAGCCACCGAAGATGCCGTGAAGCCGGAACGTGGCGACAAGCGCTTCCTCGATCCCGAATGGGGCCGCAACGCCTTCTTCGATTTTCTCAAGCAGGCCTATCTCGTCACCTCGCGCTGGGCGGCCGATCTGGTCGAGCACGCCGACGGTCTGGACGAGCACACCCGCCACAAGGCCGGCTTCTACGTCAAGCAGGTGGCCAACGCCATCTCGCCGTCGAATTTCATCCTGACCAACCCGGAACTGTTTCGCGAAACCGTCGCGTCGAACGGCGAGAACCTGGTGCGCGGCATGAAGATGCTGGCCGAGGACATCGCCGCCGGCAAGGGCGACCTGAAGCTGCGCCAGGCCGACTACTCGCCCTTCGAGATCGGCCGGAACATCGCCACCACCCCCGGCAAGGTAGTTGGCCGCAGCGACGTCGCCGAGATCATCCAGTACGATCCGGCGACCGAAACGGTGCTCAAGCGACCGCTGCTGATCTGCCCGCCATGGATCAACAAGTTCTACATCCTTGATCTCAACCCGCAGAAATCCTTCATCCGCTGGGCGATCGAACAGGGCCACACCGTCTTCGTCATCTCCTGGATCAACCCGGACGAGCGCCACGGCACTAAGGGCTGGGAAGCCTATATTCGCGAGGGCCTGCAATACGGCCTCGACACGGTCGAGAAGGCCACCGGCGAACGGGACGTCAACGCGATCGGCTATTGCGTCGGCGGCACGCTTTTGGCGGCGGCACTGGCGCTGATGGCGCGGGAAGGCGACGACCGCATCAAGTCGGCCACGTTCTTCACCACGCAGGTCGACTTCACCTATGCCGGCGACCTGAAAGTGTTCGTCGACGAAGAGCAGGTCGCGGCGGTGGAAAAGTCGATGAGCGAAAAGGGCTACCTCGACGGCACCAAGATGGCGACCGCCTTCAACATGCTGCGTTCGGGCGACCTGATCTGGCCCTATGTCGTCAACAACTACATGCGCGGCAAGGATCCCCTGCCCTTCGACCTGCTTTACTGGAATGCCGATTCCACCCGCATGGGCGCGGCCAATCATTCGTTCTATCTGCGCAACTGCTACCTGGAGAACAACCTCTCGCAAGGCATGATGGAACTGGCGGGCCACACGGTCTCGCTCGGCGATATCACCATCCCGATCTACAACCTCGCCTCCAAGGAAGATCACATCGCGCCGGCGCTTTCGGTGTTCCTCGGCTCGAAATACTTCGGCGGCAAGGTCGAATACGTCATGGCGGGGTCGGGCCATATTGCCGGGGTCGTCAATCCGCCGGCATCCAACAAATACCAGTACTGGACCGGAGGGACGCCTACGGGCGACTTCGGTGAGTGGATAGCCAAGGCCACCGACCATCCCGGATCGTGGTGGCCGCACTGGCAAAGCTGGATAGAGGCCAAGGACAACACCCGCGTTCCGGCCCGCAAACCCGGCAAGCATATGAAAACCTTGGGCGATGCCCCCGGCACCTATGTGAAAGTGCGTGTGTAACGGACTGTAATGTCTGGTGAGTTGACGGACCGGCAAAAGCGGGCGAAATGGTGTCGTCAACCACCGCGCGGCCGTAATTCGGCAATAACTGCAAAAATACTTCCAGGCTTGCGGATTTGACACAGGTCTCGTTTCCGGATCGGAGACAACGGTCACTTGGCACCGATATCAGGGCCGCGCCAAGGATATACCGACCGGACATCGAGGGGGAATTTGACTTTGAAATCAGCAGGATGGAGCCTCGCAAAGGGAGAACGCCGCGCCGTCGTGGCAGCGCTCTGCTCCCTGCTTCTGGCCTCCTGCACCTCTGCCGGCGACCCGACGATGTCGGTTGGAATGCCCGGCTACAATGCCACCGCATCGGACATAAGCGCTGCCTCGAATGGCAAGTCGACCACCGTCGTCGATTCGACGCAGACCACGACCGAGCAAACGACCGTGATGACGGCAAGCGATACGGCACTCCCTGAAAAGGTCGCCTATGTGCCCGTGGCCAAGCCGCAGGCCGCCTTTCCGCTGACCACGCCGGCTGGCACCGAGACCATCGCGGGACAAACCCCGCAGTCCCTGCAGCAGCCGGCGCAGACGGCGCAGCAGAACGACGCGGTTGCCCAGCAGATCGCCGCCGCCGATGCCGGCGTGAACGCGCCGAAGCCAGCTGCCGCCCCAGTGTTGGACAATGCGGTCTACGTGACGGCAGGCGAGATGCCGCAGGCCGACGCGCCGAAGAAAAAAGGCTTCCTGGCCTCGATGTTTGGCGCCACGCCCGCCTCGGCCGCGCCTTCGCCGCTCATCAACACGAGGTCGGGCGACCAGCCCGCGGCGCAGGCCAAGCCGGCGCCAGCAGCCATAAAACCGATCATCACACTGGCCTCGGCCGATTCCACGGCAAAGCCGCTGCAGTTGGCCTCGACCGGTGGCGAGAGCGGCCACATCACTGGTAGCGATGCGCTGCCCGGCGTGCGCCAGACAGCCCTGTTCGAGATCAAACGCAAATCCGGCCTCGATGACGAGAGCGACGTCGACCTCAACGAGGACGAGGGTCCAATCGGCGGCTCCTATCAGGTCGCGTCCGCCGCCGGCATGGCGCGGTTGGCGCCCAACGGCTTGCTCAAGCAGAACGAGAGCGTCGATGTGGCTTGCCTGAAGCCGTCGCTGGTCCGCGTGCTGAAGACGATCGAAGGCCACTACGGCCGCAAGATGATGGTGACATCAGGCTATCGCGATCCGGCCCGCAACCGCCGCGCCAATGGCGCGAAGAACTCGCTGCACATGTACTGCGCCGCCGCCGACATCCAGGTTCCCGGCGTTTCGAAATGGGAACTGGCGAACTACATCAGAAGCATGCCGGGCCGCGGCGGCGTCGGCACCTACTGCCACACCGAATCCGTCCACGTCGACGTCGGCCCCGAGCGCGACTGGAACTGGCGCTGCCGTAGGCGCAGCGGTGGCGGCGACGGCTAATAGCGGAGCGGCGCCGCGTCGCTTCGCTCCTTGCTCCGCCCGTGGATGACGAAGCGCGATAGGCGTCTCCGCCGATCGCCAAGGCATGTACCCTGCGCGGACCAAAGTCTTCCCTGCCTTGCCCTTGCCCACTTTGGCAGGGCCGCCACTCGGCATAATTGGCGGCACACCGGCGCCTTGCCAGGCGCGACAACATCCCTGTTTTGGCAGGCTGGAAAAAAGTTGTCCAAGGCGGCACCTGACGGGTTGCCGGTTGGGCACAACGCCAGTATAAGCCGCTTCGTCTGAGCGCGCCCATCGTCTAGCGGTTAGGACACCGCCCTTTCACGGCGGTAACAGGGGTTCGATTCCCCTTGGGCGTACCAGACTTTTCAAGCACTTAGTGGCTCCCCCCTCGTCCGTCGAATATCCGCCGAATAAACGTCCGCGAATTTGCGTGGACGGCACCTGGTTGATTCCGCCGACGTTCCTGCGACTACCGGTAGGTCCGTGCGACATGGACGTGATGTGAAGAGCAGGCCAGGGTCGCTCTCAAACTGTAAAGTCAAAGCCCGCCACCGTCAGGCAGCGGGCGCACAACTATTATGGCTTGGGTGCCGATGATAGGGTCGCGGCCATTCGCGCGGAGGACGTGTCAAAATGCACAGGAACGATCGATGGCAACTTGTTCGCGATTTTCTGGCTAGGCATAAACTCGGGGCTATCAGCACTGTAAATCCGGATGGGTCTCCAGAGGCAGCCGTCATACAGGTGACGTTGGGCGAGGATCTCAACATCGTGTTCGACAGTTTTCCTGGAAGTCGGAAGCTGGCAAATATCGAACGAGACAGCCGGGTCGCCATGGTGATCGGTTGGGACGAAAACGTCACCGTTCAAATTGAGGGCCGGGCCCGGCCTGCCAAGGCTGACGAAGAACAGCGGTTAAGGGATGTTCACATAGCGAACTGTCCGCTTGAAGCAGAGTTTCTGAAGCAGGGGGCACAACTATTCACAATTCTGCCCCGCTGGATCCGCTACTCTGATTTCCGGGGCGAACCAATCGTGTTTGAGCTTACCGGCGGCGACTTGTAGGTTTGGAGAATGATCCGGCCCCAGTCAGAAAGCCCGCCACAGTGAGGCAGGCAACCGGCATGATGGTGGGCCGCCCCCAGCCTAATTTTACTCCGCAAGCGTTTCTTCGGGCGGCGGTGTCAACACGGTGATGTCCATTCTGGCGATTCTCGATGCAGCGCCACCCTGCGCGTTAGGATCTGTGTCGCCTGTTTCGGCAGCCATTGCCTTGGCGCGATGTCCTACGCTGTCGGCGCTCTTGCCTGGCGCGAATCCTTCGACTGTTTCTGGCTTTGTCGCTTTCAGTTGAGTGTCAGGTACCTGCCGATGCTGACTTGCAATAGCCGAAACCATAGCTCCCTCCTTTGGTGAGGACATGATGGTATCTGCCATGGCTGTTGCGAGACTTACCATGCGGAAGGCCCGCCACCAGAGGCAGCGGGCTTCACTATTCTCATCGGGAATTTTGATCAGATCACCCGCAGCGTTTGAACGATCTGCTGCGCAAGGCGTATGTTTGTCGTCTGCTGCTCGTTGAAGTCGGTATCGTGCTGCTCGCCGCTGTGACACCAATCAATCGCGTGCGTCTTGACGCAATAGCCCTGAGAATCGTACCCATCTTGCGTCACGCCAAAAGCCCACACTAGGCAGACCACGCGCCTAACTGCCGACCAGCGGCACTGTAACCGTGGTCGCATAGTTGATCGGGAAATCGCTGAAGTAGGGGAAGTTGATGGCGAAGGCATAGGTGGCGGTCACATGCGCCATGCGGAAGCCACCGCTCGCCGGATCGATGGCGATCGTGACGTTCACATCCTTCAAACCCAGGGCCTGCAATTTCTGTGTGGCGATGGACTGGATGTCGGCCTGGGTCAGCGTGTTCTGAAGCTGCAGCGAGCGTGATGATGTCTCCAGCGTATAGCGAACGCTGGACACCGAGTTCATCGCCCAACCGAAGGCGAAGATCCCGAACAGTAGCATGACGAGAAAGGGCGCGATCAGCGCGAATTCCAACCCGGTGCCACCCGATCGATCCCGTCTGAATGCGCCTGCCCTAGCGGACACGGATCACCTCCGAGTGGCCGATGACGCTGGAGCCGGAAAAAACGCCGAAGGTGAAGGGCGGCACCCAGGTGGCCGATGCCTGGATCTGAACATAGACGGATGGCACCTTCGGCCCACTGCACAATGCGGAAGCATCGACCACGGTCGTCCCGCACATGTAAATCCGGCTTAGCGTGACCTGGCCATCCGAGGGCCGCTTCTCCCAGCTCGAAATGGCAACGGCCTGGGTCGCCGTATCATTGGTCGATCCTCCCATGACCAGGTTCGCGGCGGTCTTCACGCCGGCGCGCATCGACATCGAGTTCGTCATATAGGACCAGCCATCGGYGATGCCGAGCAGCGCCACACACAGGAAGGGCAGGACCATCGCGAACTCTACCGCGGCAACCCCGGCTTTATCGCGCAGCATCGGCATCGATCGGCGTTCCATGGAGGCTACTCGACCAGCGCCACGGACTGCGTGGCCGGAATGTCGCGCATTCCGAGGCTGGTGCAATCCTGATTGATGGTTGAGTTGCCCGACCATTGGATCGTGTCCGCAACGACCTGGGTGCATCCGTTCTGGCCGGAGAAGTTGCCGAGATAGTTGACCTGCTGCTTGGGGAAATAAAGCGCGCCCGTCAGCAGCGAAGTCGCCGTGCCGTTGAAGGTGCTCTGTCCGCCTATGCTCGTTCTGTCACCATACATCAGCACACCGGAATAGGTACCGGACGTCGGTGCGCTCAGGGAGACGTTGGCGTTACCGTTCATCGACACGCGCGAGGAGCCAGCGAGGTAAATGGTGACGCCGTCACCGGAGACATTGGCGTTCGCATTCACCTTGAAATCGCCACTCTGGATGACATAGACGCCGGGCTGCAGCGTAACTGTGCCGCTGAGGCTGAGCCCGCTGCAATAGGTGCCGGGTTTCAGCGTCGACTTGTTGGCGTTCTGGCAAGGGTTCGAGGCCGCGGGCGCCGGCAGGTCGGAAAATGGGTCGGCGGCCGGCAATGCCTGGGTGATCGGGGCCGCGCAGACGGTCGTGACGGGATTGCTGAGAGAGACGCCGCCCGCCGTTATCAGGCAATCGGCCTGGAGCCCCGCCGAGCCCTGAAGCTTGATGGCGTCAGACGCGATCGAGTTGGACATGACCGAGCAGCCGATGAGCTTGACGCTGGTGTTGCCGGAAAATAGTGCCGCCTGCGAAGCCGACGGATCGAGCGCGAGCACGCAGGCCTTCGAAGCATTGGTGATGAGGGCCACCGCCCTCGCCTGTTCGGGAACCTGGCCCTGCGTGAAGAGCGAGGTGAACATCCGGTCGAGGTTCTGGCCGACGATGACCTCGACCGCCTTCTTCGCCGTGTTCGGCCCGGATGCTGGCGGCGTATTGACGACGATCGTACCGGAGCCCAGTCCATTTGATGCGGCCGACTGGGTTGCGGCCGCGACGATCGTCGGCTTGTCGGAACCTGAGATCTGTTCGAGCGCGCCGGCATAGGCAGCGGCATCGGCGGTCGCCTGCAGCCTCAGGCTGTTGTAGTACCAGTAGGAGGTTTCCACCCCGAAGCCTGCAGCACCGACGACGATCGGCAAGGTCAGGGCGAAGATGGTGG
>NZ_JBFULQ010000100.1:0-15520 GCF_054049815.1 Mesorhizobium sp. P5_C1
GAGGCGAACCCGCTCGGTGGCATGATGGGCTACGCAATGGCAGAATATCTCTGGCTTGAAGCCTGAGAGACGCCTGCCGGGGGCCGGTCAGCCAGCCCCCGGCAGTTCATTGCGCAAGATTGCTTGGCCGAACAACCGCAGGGAGCGCTTCCATGACATCTGGGGTTCTCAACCTCGTGCTGAAGCGGCTGGGGATCGCGGCCGTCACACTTTTGATCGTGCTGTTCGCCGTGTTCTTCGCCACCAGCATGCTACCCGGCGACACCGCGTCGATCCTGCTCGGCCAGGCGGCGACTCCTGAAGCGGTCGCCGGCCTGCGTGAGGCTATGCATCTTAATGATCCGGCGATCCTGCGCTTCCTGCTCTGGCTTCTCGGCCTGCTCCATGGTGACCTCGGCACCTCCTATGCCAACGAGATGCCTGTTGCGGCGCTGATCGGCGGGCGCCTGGTCAACACCATGAAGCTCGCCGGCATCACCACGCTGCTCTCGGTGCCACTGGCGCTGACGCTCGGCATCACCGCCGCCATGTTGCGCGGCTCCGTCTACGACCGCACGGTCACCATCCTGTCGATCGGCGTCATCTCCGTGCCGGAATTCATGGTCGCGACCCTCGCGGTCCTGCTCTTCGCCGTTTATCTCAAATGGCTGCCGGCGCTGTCCTCGGTCAACGAGGCGCATTCGCTGACCGATCTCGTGCGCATCTATGCAATGCCGGTGATCACGCTCACCTTCGTCATCTCCGCCCAGATGATCCGCATGACCCGCGCCGCGGTGATCGAGACGCTCTCCACGCCTTATGTCGAGATGGCGCTTCTGAAAGGCGCCTCGCGCAGCCGCATGGTCCTGAGGCACGCGCTCCCTAATGCGCTCGGGCCGATCGTCAACGCGGTAGCTCTTTCGCTTTCCTATCTGGTCGGCGGCGTCATCATCGTCGAGACGATCTTCAACTATCCCGGCATCGCCAAGCTGATGGTCGATGCGGTCGCCACCCGCGACCTGCCGCTGATCCAGAGCTGCGCGATGATCTTCTGCCTCGGCTATCTCTTTCTCATCACCGCCGCCGACGTCGTCGCCATCATGTCCAACCCGAGGCTCAGATGACGACAGCGCGCGTGACAACCTCTCGGCGGTCCTTCCTGGGCCACAGCTACAGCCTCGTGGGCGTCGTGGCCGCTCTGGTCATCCTGGCTTGGACGCTCGTCGCGATCCTTGCGCCCTACGTGATTCCCCATTCGATCGGCGACATAGTCGACGACGACTATTTCGGCCCGATGCGCCAGGGACTGTGGCTCGGCTCGGACTATCTTGGGCGCGATATGCTCTCGCGAGTTCTGATGGGCGCCCGCTACACCGT
This sequence comes from Mesorhizobium sp. P5_C1, assembly GCF_054049815.1. NCBI lineage: Bacteria > Pseudomonadati > Pseudomonadota > Alphaproteobacteria > Hyphomicrobiales > Phyllobacteriaceae > Mesorhizobium > Mesorhizobium sp. P5_C1. The sequence goes on from NZ_JBFULQ010000100.1 coordinate 1,357, forward strand.
CGGCATATCGCTCGCCGCCGTCTCCATCGCCTGTTTTTCGGGCGTCGTGCTGGGGATGATTGCGGCCGTCACCGGTGGCTGGCTCGACACCTGCCTCAGCCGCTTCCTGGACGCCATGAACTCCATCCCCAGCAAGCTGTTCGGCCTTGTGGTCGTCGCCGCGGTCGGCTCGTCGATCCCGGTGCTGATCGTGACGCTCGCCGTCATCTATATCCCCGGCGCCTACCGCTTTGCGCGCGCGCTCGCCGTCAACATCAACACCATGGACTTCATCACCGTCGCCCGTGTCCGCGGCGAGAGCACCCTCTACCTCATCGGGTCTGAAATCCTGCCCAACATCATCCGCCCGGTGCTGGCCGACTTCGGCCTGCGCTTCGTCTTCATCGTGCTTTTGCTCTCCGGCCTGTCCTTCCTGGGACTCGGTCTCCAGCCGCCGCTCGCCGACTGGGGCGCGCTGGTGCGCGAGAACATCGGCGGCCTGCCTTTCGCGGCCCCCGCCGTCATCGTGCCGTCGTTGGCAATCGCCAGCCTCACCATCAGCGTCAACCTGCTGATCGACAACCTGCCGCAGAAGATCAGGGACCGGGACGCATGAGCAATCTCGTCGAGGTCAGGAACCTGCGGATCGAGGCGAAAACCGACTCCGGACGGCTTGTCGAAATCATCAAGGGCGTCAGCCTCGACATCGCCGACGGTGAGATCGTCGCCCTGATCGGAGAAAGCGGTTCCGGCAAGACTACGGTGGCGCTCTCGCTGATGGGCTATGCGCGGCCCGGCTGCCGGATCACCAGCGGCGAGATCAATGTTGGCGGCAAGAACATGGCTGCCCTTTCCGAAAAGGAACGCGCCAGGCTGCGCGGGACCGACATTGCCTATGTCCCGCAAAGTGCCGCCGCCTCGTTCAACCCCTCCTCCACGATCATGGAGCAGGTCATCGAGGTCACGCGGATCCACAAGCTGATGCCGCCCGAACAGGCGCGGCAGCGTGCGGTCGAGCTGTTCAGGGCTTTGTCTCTGCCCGACCCGGAAGGGATCGGTACCCGTTATCCGCACCAGGTTTCGGGCGGGCAGTTGCAGCGGCTCTCGGCGGCCATGGCGCTCATCAGCGATCCCAAGCTGGTCATCTTCGACGAGCCGACGACGGCACTCGACGTGACGACGCAGATCGACGTGCTGAAGGCATTCAAGTCGGTCATGCGGGCGGGCGGCGTGGCGGGTGTCTATGTTTCCCATGACCTCGCGGTCGTGGCCCAGATCGCCGACCGCATCGTGGTGCTGAAGGGCGGCGAAGTGCAGGAGACCGGCACTACCGCAGCAATCCTTTCGGCTGCCCAGCATCCCTATACGCGCGAACTGCTGGCCGCCTTCGAACCGAAGCCGCGGCAAGCACATGCGGACGCAGATGCCGGGACCAAGCAGCTGCTGCGTATCGACAATGTGACGGCCGGCTACGGCCCGGTTCGGGATGACGGACTGCCACTCATCCGCGCGGTCGATTCCGTCAGCCTGGTCGTCGAGAAGGGGCGCAATCTCGGCGTCATCGGCGAATCCGGCTGCGGAAAATCGACGCTGGCGCGCGTTATCGCAGGCATCCATCCTGCTGCGACCGGCGACATCGTCTTCGACGGCAAGGACCTGCCGCGCGCCGCCAGGAAACGCAGTCGGGACCAGCTGCGCGAGATGCAGATCGTGTTCCAGTATGCCGATACCGCGCTTAATCCGGCCAAGCCGGTGGAAGACATCATCTCTCGTCCGCTGGCCTTCTATCACCGCCTCGACAGGCAGGCGCGCGCGAAGCGCGTCGACGAACTGCTCGACATGGTGCGCTTGCCAAGGGGCCTGCGCTACCGTCACCCATCGGAGCTCTCTGGCGGCCAGAAGCAGCGCGTGAATTTCGCACGGGCGCTGGCGGCCAACCCCAAGCTGATCATCTGCGACGAAATCACCTCGGCCCTCGACACGGTGGTGGCGTCCGCCGTGATCGAGCTGCTCAAGGAGCTGCAGCGCGAGCTGGGACTCTCCTACATCTTCATCAGCCACGACCTCTCCGTCGTCGAGGCCATCTGCGACGAGATCATGGTCATGTACAACGGGGAACGGGTGGAGCAGATCACGCCCGACAAGGTGACGGCGCCCACCCACCCCTATTCCAAGCTTCTGTTCTCCTCGGTGCCGAAGCTCGACCCGACCTGGCTGGACGGCCTCGTCCGCGACCCCGAGCTCGTCAGCCAGTACGGCCACCGCTGACTACATCGATAAGGGGCCACCGTTTCAGGAAGCAGCCGCCTCACCTCGGAAACAGGCTGGGCAGTGGCATGTGCGCCTTGACGATGGGAGACTTCAGCACCACGAAGCTGAAATACTTGTCGATGCCGATATCCATGTCGGTCAACCGCTCCATGATCGTCTGGTACTCGGCTATGCCGGCGGTGACGAATTTCATCAAATAGTCGTAGCCGCCCGACACGAGGTGGCATTCGATGACTTGGTCGATCTTCTCGACGACGGCGAGAAAGCGGGCGAAGTCCACCTGGCGATGGTTCTTCAAGGTGATTTCGGTGAACACGGTCAGCGTCTGGCCGAGCTTGCCGATATTGACCTGTGCGGAATAGCCCTCGATGTAGCCTTCCGACTGGAGTTTCTTGACCCGCATCAGGCACGGGCTTGGCGACAGATGCACCAGATCGGCCAGTTCCACATTGGTGATGCGGCCGTTCTTCTGCAACTCGTAGAGGATCTTGATATCGATCCGATCCAGTTTCACGGCCGTCTCCGCAGAACGCGCTCGCCACAGCACAAAATGCTGCCTTGCTAGTAGCCATTGACACTACCACAGCCCGCCGGCCTGTCCATCCAAGCGATACCGCTTTGAAACGCAGCGACTCCCGATTTCAACCGGGCTGCCGGAATAAAATTCTGCTTGGGCCTCAACTGCGGCAGCGGCTGCCTGCGCAACGCGCTAGGATTGGCGCTTCAAACGTAGAGGGACCATGCGCGCGCCGCTGCAGCAAATCGAGACATCCGGCGAACTGCCCCAGTCCGCGGACGCGGTGGTGATCGGCGGCGGCATTGTCGGTGCCTTCGCGGCCTACTATCTGGCCAGGCGCGGCATGCAGGTCGTGCTTGTCGAAAAGGGACGCATCGGCGCCGAGCAGTCCTCCAGGAACTGGGGCTGGTGCCGCCAGCAGAATCGTGACGCCCGCGAACTGCCGATGGCAACCCGAAGCCTTGATCTGTGGGACAGCTTCGCGACGGAAACCGGCGAAGACACCGGCTTTCGCCGCTGCGGCCTGCTCTATCTCAGCGACGACGAGGCGGAACTGGCCGGCTGGGCGCGCTGGCGTGATTTCGCCAAAACGGCCGGCGTTACCACGCATATGCTCGACAGCGCCGCGGCCAGCGAGCGGGGCCGCGCCACGGGCCGGACCTGGAAGGGCGGCGTCTTCTCGCCGACCGACGGCACCGCCGACCCGTCGCGCGCCGCGCCCTCGGTCGCCCGTGCCATTCTCAAGCTTGGGGGCTCCGTGCACCAGAGCTGCGCCGCGCGCGGTATCGAGATCGAGGGCGGCCGCCTGAGCGGCGTGGTCACCGAAAGCGGAACGATCCGGACGAAGCTGGCCGTCCTAGCCGGCGGCGCCTGGGCCTCCTCTTTTTGCCGGCAGTTCGACTTCCGCTTTCCGCAGGCGTCGATCCGTTCCTCCATCCTGTCCGTCTCGCCGGGTGCCGAAGGTCTGCCGGATGCGCTGCACACGGCAAGGATCTCGGCCACGCGTCGCGGCGACGGCGGCTACACGCTCGCCATAAGCGGACGCGGCCGGGTGGACGTGACGCCGCAGCAGCTGCGCTTCTCGTCGCAGTTCCTGCCCATGTTCCTGAAGCGCTGGCGCAGCCTCGCACCCGGCGGTCTGCAGGGCATGCGCTCGGGCCACGAAACACTCGGTTGCTGGCGGCTCGACCAGCCGACGCCGATGGAACGGATGCGCATCCTCGATCCGACCCCGGATCAGGCGACCATCCGCCTGACGCACACCCGGGCGCTCGAGCTGCTGCCGGCACTGCGCCAAACAAAGATCAGCGCGGCCTGGGCCGGCTACATCGACAGCACGCCGGACGGCGTGCCCGCCATCGGCGAGATCCAAACGGTGCCGGGCTTCTTCCTGGCTGCCGGATTTTCGGGACACGGCTTCGGCATCGGCCCGGGCGCCGGTCACCTCGTCGCCGATCTGGTGACCGGGTCGGAACCGATCGTCGATCCGAATTCCTATGATCCCCGGCGCTTCGACGCTTCAGCCTGGGGGAAGGTCGCCGATTTCTGAGACGTGATCCATGTCTTCCTGGTGTGGACTCCGGAATTGCATCAGCCGTCCCGGAGGAAGGCACCGACAGGCGCCGGCCGGACAGGCGCCTGTCCGCGGAACCGGCCGACAGCGTCGGCCGCACAGCCGGCCTGCGCCGCCACGAGTTCGACGGCAGCCAACTGGCAGTAGCGCCCCTGGCATCGCCCCATGCCGACGCGCGATAGCGATTTCACCCTGTTGGCCTCGCCGCCGCCGAAATCCACGCTCTGGCGTACGGCTCCGGCTGTCACGTTCTCGCAGCGACAGACGACCGCCTCATCGGGAAGTGCCCGCGCCATCGCTGCCGGCCAGGGAAAGGCGTAAGCCAGGCCGCGGGCAAAGCGCTCGAGCCGTGCCAGCTTGCGCAAATCGACGCCGGTGGCGGACGCAGGAATTCCGAGATCGGCAAGGCATGCCGCAGCCGCGAGACGCCCAGCGATCTCCGCGCCATCCGCTCCCAGAAGACGAACCCCATCGCCGGCAAGGTAGACTCCGTTGCCGGCACGACCCATCTGGTCGGTCCTTGGCAGCCATTGCCGCCATTGCTCGTCATAGGTGAAGGTGCATCCCACAAGGTCGGCCAGATGCGTCTCTGCCCGCAGGTGCCAGCCCATGCCGATCATGTCGCAAGAGGTGCGGTGCTCCCGGCCGCCGGCGTCGCGCCAGCGCATCGCTGTGACACCTTTCCCGTCGGCCTCGATCCGTTCGAGCGTCACGCCCGCATGGTAGCGGCCGCCGAGTCTCGTCCGCAGGGCCAGACCGCGCAGCGTGACGAACGGCCGGGCGGCAAGCTGGCAGAACCCGCGCATCTGCTGATGCCAGGGAGACGTGTCGAGCACTGCTGCCACATCCGCTCCAGCCTTGACCAGTTGGGCGCCGACCAGCGTCAGCAAAGGACCCGATCCCATAAGGACGATCCGCCGCCCAAGAGCGACGCCCTGCGCCTTGAGCGCGATCTGCGCCGCGCCAAGGCTATAGACGCCGGCGCTCTGCCAGCCCGGCACCGGAGCGACACGGTCGGATGCGCCGGTGGCAAGGATCAGGCGGTCATAGAAGACCACCTGCACACCACCCTCCCCCAGCACGTGCAGCCGACCCTCATGCACTGCGATGACCGAGCTCGCCGCACAATGGGTGAGCCGCCCCTCTGCGGCCAGCCGGTCGAAGAGCGAATGCAGCGCTCGCGCCTTCGCCGCCTCCGACCCGTAGAGTTGCTCCGATGTGCGGGTGGAGCCGGCGGGCGGGCGGCGATAGATCTGTCCGCCTGCGCGCTGCCCTTCGTCGATCACCACCGGGTGGAGCCCGGCCTCCACAAGCGTCGCGGCGGCCCTTATGCCAGCCGGACCGGCGCCCACGATCACGATCCGCGGCGGCGGGGTCTCGCTCACGGCCAGCGCTCCGGTGGCATCGTGCGCAACCGCATGCCTTCGCTGAGAAGTGTCGAGCAAGCCCGCAGGCGCGGTCCCTCGTCCTGCCATACCCAGCAATCCTGGCAGGCTCCCATCAGGCAGAAGCCGGCGCGCGGCTCTGGTCCGAACTCGGACTTTCGCAACGCGTACCCTGATGCCAGCATGGCGGTCAGCACGGTGTCGCCCGCCAGTGCACTGCGCATCTGCCCGTCGAGAAAGAAATGCAACTGCGCCCGGTCGCGCTCGGCCAGCCGGACGATGCGGCCGGCGGTGATCATTCTGCTGCTTCTCGCACGGGGCGAGGACGTGGCAGTTCGGGGAACCGCTCGCAGGCCGCATCGAACGCCGCCTGGACGCCCTCCGGCCCCGAACGTCCCTTCATGCGGCGGAAGATCTCCGTCTTGGCGAAGAACCGCCAATGGATCGGCAAATCCCTCAGTATGGCGGTAAGCCGGTCATAGGCCGCTGGGGTCCACTGCGCTTCGTAACCGTCGCGCTCCGGACCGAAATGGAAATGGCCGGCGGCTGGCCCCTGGCGTGCGCGCAGCCTTTCCGTCGCTTGCTCGTCGACCTCGCCGTCGCGGATGACGACGCCATAGTCGCGCTCGGCAGCCGTTGGCGAGACATAGCCTCGCCGCACATCCTGCGCGACGCGCCAGGGCTCGCGCCCATGCGGATCGCCGCGCCCGCCGCCTCCGGCGGAACGGATATCGAGCACGTCGCCGGGCTGCAGCACCGCCGTGTCGATGTTGCCCAGTCGCCGCTCGTGCTCGGTTCCCGGATTGACGACCATGTCAGACAGGCCGGCCGCCTTGCCGCCCAGCACGCCCCAGGGACGAAAGAAGCCGCGGTCCCGGTTGCGCGCCGTGATCCTTGAGTCGGGGGCGAAGACACGGAAGGCCATCTCGGTCGCCAGGCCGCCACGCCAACGGCCCGCACCGCCGCTGTTCATGGCGAGCCCGTATTTCACGAATTCGACCGGGGTCTCGGTCTCGGTGATCTCGATCGGCGTGTTCTTGAGATAGGCGGCATCGGCGCCCGACCCATTGGTCCCGTCGCGATGCGGCATCGCGCCACCGCCGCCCACCACCGGGTTCACCGCCGCGATCACGGTCCGGCTGGTACGTTCGTCCGTGGTCATGACGTTAACGATGCAGTTGTTGCCGGCGGGTGCCGCTGGCAGGCGGTCCGGCACCGCTTGCGAGAAGGCGCCGAAGATGACCGACCGCAGCCGGGCGCAGGTGAGCGAGCGCATGCCCACGGCGGCGGGGTATACCGGGTTCAACACCGAACCCGTAGGTGCGATGCAGGTGAACGGCCGGGTGAGGCCCGTATTGAGCAGGAGCTTCGGGTTGAATGTGTAGAGGACGTAGTAGACACCCACCAGCAGCATGGTGTGGCGCGGGTCGCCACCTGAAGGCACGTTGAGCGAAGAGCCGAGCTGCGGATCGGAGCCGGTGAAGTCTAGCACCGCCTCGTCGCCTTTGATCGTCAGCGTCAGCTTCAGCCGGCAGGGATTGGCCTCGACCGAATCCTCATCGGCATAATCGGCGAACTCCCATGTGCCGTCGGGCATGGCGCGCAGCACGTCGTGCGCCTGCGCCTCGGCATGGTCGAGAAGAGCGGAAACGCCTTCGATGAAGCCGGCCTTGCCGAACTTCCTCACCATCGCCTGGATCTTGCGCTCGCCGGTGTTGAGCGCGCCGACCAGCGCCTTGATGTCGCCTATGTTGAGGTCGGGCTTGCGCACATTGGTGCTCATGATCCGCAGGATCGTCTCGTCGAAGACGCCCTCGTTCACCAACTTCATCGGAGGAAAGCGAATCCCTTCCTGATGGATCTCGGTCAGCGCCCGACTGAGCGAAGCCGGCACGGCCCCGCCCATGTCGGTGTTATGGATATGCCCCCCGGTCCAGGCGACGATCTCGCCGTCGACGAAGACCGGCTTCCACAGATGCGTGTCGGGCGCGTGCGTGGCGACGTGGCCGGAATAGGGATCGTTGGTGAACGCAACGTCTCCCGGCCGGTAGTTGTCGACCATCGCGATCGCGCGGTGATACGAAAGCCCCGGATACCAGGTGGCGCCGAGGTCCATCGGCACGGCGAAGGTCGCGCCTGAACGGTCCATCAGCATCACCGTAAAGTCCTGCGTCTCCTTGACGAAGGCGGAGTGCGCGGTGCGGTGCAATGTGTGGGCCATGTTCTCGGCCGCCGCGCGGGCATGGTTCGCCAGAACCTGCAGGTTTGTCCGGTCAAACATGGCTTACTCCGGGAACGTCAGCAGAAGGTTAAGGTGACGGTCGACCCTTGCCTGCGCTCCCGCGGGAATGGCAAAAGTGGTGTCTTCCTGAACGACCACGGCAGGCCCATGGAACGTGCTGCCCGGCACGAGGGCCTGCCGGTCGTGGAGATCGACGGTCTCTACGCTCGCGCCCGTGTAGACCGGGAGACGGCGCGCCGGAATGGCCGGGGCGTCGATCACGTCGACCACCGGGAAGTGGAGTTTCGGCCCCGCGCCCACTGAGGACAGCCGGACATTCACAAGTTCAATCTCGCCGTCCGGGTCGTGGAAATCGTAGAGCTGCTCATGGGTGAGGTGGAAGGCTTGTGCGATGGCGGTCGCATTGCCGTCCGTCAGCCATTCCGGCTGAAGGACGACCTCGATCTCATAACTCTGCCCGACATAGCGCATGTCGCAGGATAGACTGAGTTCGGCCGCCCCCTCATGCCCCTGCGCCGCGAGCCAGTCGCGACCCTCTTGGGCGAGGGCCTCGAAGGCATTGCGAATTCCGGCGAGCGACATGCCCGACAGCAGGCTGAAGATGGTGCGAATGAAGTCCCCGCGCAGGTCCGCCACGAGCCCGCCCAGCGCCGACACCACGCCGGGACGGCGGGGCGCCATGACACGCTTCATCCCGAGTTCGCGGGCAAGGAAGGCGCCGAGCATCGGGCCGCCGCCGCCGAAGGGCATCAGCGTGAAATCGCGCAAGTCCACGCCGGCGCGCGAGGCGAGCTTCTCGACCTCGACGAACATCTCCGACACCGCGATGTCGAGGATCGCCTGCGCGGTCTGCTCGACTGGACGGCCGAGGCGGGCGGCAAGTTCGCCGATGGCGCGATGCGCCAGCCCGGTATCGATCCTGAGCTGGCCGTAGGCCATCTCGCTGTGACCGAGCCATCCACACACCACCATGGCGTCCGTCACCGTCGGCCGCTCGCCGCCACGGCCATAGCATGCCGGTCCTGGCGTCGAACCGGCCGACTCCGGCCCGACCCGCAGCACCCCCTGTGCGTCGACACTGGCGATCGAGCCGCCGCCGACGCCGATCGAGCTCACCGACACGGAGGGGATATGGAGCGGAAATTCGCCGATCAATTCGCCTGTCCCGAACTGCGCCTCGCCGCCGATGATGAGCGCGAAGTCGGCCGAGGTCCCGCCAATGTCGAGGGTAAGGACCTTGTCCTCGCCTGCCTGGCGCGCCAGCCACGAGGCGCCGATGACGCCGGAGGCCGTTCCCGACAAAAGCATGTTCACGCAGGCACGCTTGCCTTCGGCAGCGTTCATCAGCCCACCGTTCGACTTCGTCAGCATCGGGCGGGCCGGCACGCCGCGGTCCTTCAGTCTCTCTTCCAGCGCCGTCAGATAGGACGAGACGCGCGGATGGACATAGCCATTAAGGATGGCGGTCGAGCTACGCTCGTATTCGCGGATGACCGGCCACACCTCGGCCGAGGAGAAGACGAAGAGGTCGGGCGCAAGAAGCGCGATCGCCGCCTTCACCGAGGTTTCCTGCGCGGCGTTGCGCCACGAATGGAGGAAGGACACGATGATCCCTTGCGCCCCGTTCGCTTTCGCCAGTGCCACCGCCCTCTCGACAGCCGCCATGTCCGGTGCCTGGGATTCACTCCCATCGGCACGCATGCGAACCGGAATGCCAAACACCATGTCACGCGAGATCAGCGGATCCGGCCGCGAGCAGAACAGCGAATACATGTCCGGCATTCGCAGCCGCGCGAGTTCGATCACGTCCTCGAAGCCGGCATTGGTGAACAGCGCCAGCGGCGCGCCCTTGCGCTGGATGATCGTGTTGATGCCGACGGTCGTGCCATGCACGAAGCGCGTCATGTGGGCAGGATCAAAGCCTTCGCGTTCGGCCAGAAGGGCAAGACCCGTCATAAGCTCGGCACCCGGATCTTCCGGCGTCGTCAGCACTTTCAGTGAAGCGACGCGTCCGGAGCGGGCTTCGAGCGCGCAGAAATCGATGAATGTCCCGCCGATATCGACGCCGACCTTCCAGTCGGCCTCTTTCCGCGCCCCATTTACCGCGATGGCACCGTCCATGATGCGTCCCTTCCTGTCTGCCGACCAAAACTGGCACGAGCGGACGGTCAGGGTCCAAGATGGATGAGAGGCAAGGATATAAGTCTTGCTTATGCTTTGGCGCGATGTTCGCCGAGGACCACCGAACAGGCAGCACGGATTTGCTCGCGCATCATCTCATCGGCCCGCGAAAGTGGCCGTGTGCGCGAGGTCAGCAGCGCGATCGGAAATTCCGGCCCCGCCGCGAGCGGCCTGACGGCAAGCCCGGCGAACTGGTGCCACGGAAGCAGCGCGTCGACGAGGCCGATACCCAGACCGGTCTGGACGAAGCCGACCGCGGAGATGGACACGTCGATCTCGAGCGACAGCGAAAGCGCCACACCCTGCGCGCGGGCCGCATGGGCCAGTTCGTCGGCGGGACGGGTGTTTCCGCGATAGGATATCAATTCCTCGCCGGCGAGATCGGCGAGCCGCAGCTCGGTTTTCCTGGCCAACGCATGCCCTATGGGCAAAAGGCATGCGAATCCGACGCTGCCGATCACTTCCGCCTCGATATCGGGAGGCAGACGGTCGTCCATGGCCACGCCGAGGCTGGCATCGCCGGCGCGCAGCATGTCGATGATCGCGGCGATCGGCGCCATATGGGAACGTAGCAAAATATCGGGATGCTGCGCCCGGAATCCGGTGAACGCGCGCGGCAATATCGCCATGGCCGGCGGTGGCGAAGCCGCGACCCGGACCAGCCCAGTTCGGCCCAGACGCAGGTCGGTGGTCTTGCGGCGCAAGCCCTCGAGCCCTGCCGACAGCCTCTCGGCATCGGCGAAAATCTCCAGCGCCTCAGGGGTCGGCCGTAGCCGGCCCTTCACCCGCTCGAACAGCGTGAAGCCGAGTTCGTCCTCGGTGTGGAGCAGGATCTGGCTGAGCGCAGGCTGGGAGATGTTCAGCATCCGCGCCGCGGCGGTCACGGTGCCCGCACGCATGACGGCGATGAACACTTCGAGCTGCCGGGCCCGCATTGCCACTCCATAGGTAAAGCTTATGGCTGTTATCCAAACCCATCTTTGACGCAATGCCGTGGCGCAGACAAGATGGATACATCCAAGGATCGGCTGCTCTACGCTAAGGAACGACTATGGATGTGATCGTGCTGGGCGGCGGACTGATGGGGACGGCTTCGGCCTATTTCCTCGCCAGGCGCGGGGCACGCGTGACGCTGGTCGAGCGCAATCGGATCGGCACCGGTGCAACCGTCGCCTCCTTCGGCAACATCCGGCGCACCGGGCGCCATCTCTCCCAGCTTCCATTGGCCCACCGTTCGCTCAGGCTGTGGGGCGAGGCCGAAAGAATGCTTGGCCGCGACGTGGAATTCCGCGCCACCGGTCATATCCGGCTGATCTTCGATGAAGGCGGGCTCGCAGACATGCGGACCTATGCCGAGGCGGCGCGCCCCTGGGGCCTTGAGCTAGAGGAACTCGGCCCGCGCGAGATCCATGCCCGCTTTCCCGGCCTCGGTCCCGAAGCGATCGCCGCGTCGTTCTCTCCGCAAGATGGCAGCGGCAATCCGCGGCTGATCGCACCTGCCTTTGCCGAGGCTGCCCGCAAGCTGGGCGCGGAAATCGTCGAGGGAGCCGAAGTCGGGACGATCACCAGCACGGGCTCCGGTTTCCTTGTAGCCAGTTCAAAAGGTACATTCGCCGCCGGCTGCCTGCTCAATACTGCCGGAGCTTGGGGCGCGCGCATCGCCGCGCAGTTCGGCGAAGTGATCCCGCTCGATGCCTACGGCCCGCAGATGGGCGTGACCGAGCCGCTGCCGCATCGGATCCTGCCGGTGGTCGGCATCTGGACGCGCGATAAGCACCATGGCGCCTATCTGCGTCAGGTCGAGCGGGGCAACATCGTCTTCGGCGGCGCCGCCGAAAGGGTGGCGGTTAACCTGGATCCGGGCCATGCGAACGCCGACCCCATGCGCCTGCCGGTGCAGTTGCGCGCCGTCGCGCGGCTGCTGCCGGCAATCGCGCATGTGGCGGTCATCCGCACATGGTCCGGCTGCGAGGGCTATGTGCGGGACATGCTGCCGGTCATGGGACGCTCGGCGACGACGCCAGGCCTGTTCCACGCCTTCGGCTTCTGCGGACACGGCTTCCAGCTCGGCCCGGGCGTGGGCGACGCCATGGCCGAACTCATCACCACCGACCATTGCGAAACGCCGCTCGACGACTTCAGGGTCGATCGCTTCGCCCACGCAGCCTAAAGAGCAGCAGCAGCCTAAAGAGCACAGACGGGCTCGCACCGCGTTGTGATCAGACTTGTCCTTTGCGATCGTGCTGCCACTTTCCCGCGCGAGCGCCGGCTCCCCTGCTGATGCTTTTGGCTGTTAACTGTACCTCTTTTTGGATGTTGGCGCTTAATCAGGAAATGGCGATGCCGCAAGGGCTAAAGGGGAACGCAGCGCGGCCAGAATAGTCGTCACAACTACCATTGTAAGACTGAAGTCCTTGGTCTGCCGCTCTAAAGGCCCGCTTCGTCTATCGTCCGAAAGTCGGTTTCCAGTCGCGGTTGCGCTGTGCCTGAATCCCCTCGTAGTCAGGCAACGGGACCTGAAGGAGGTTCGACAGCGGCGGGTCGCGGCTCCACAGGAGCCGATTGGCACGCGGCCAGGGCAAGTGCCGCGAAGCCCAGCATCGTATTCCGCATCAAATTCTTTCCATCGGGAGCTATTGGTTGGCAGCAGGCAGCCGAATTGCACACTATCCTGCTCGTGCAGCTATTCGATATGGCTTGTCGGTTTCCAGATGTGTGTCGATATGATGTCCCGCAGTTCCGTGCGCACCGCACGGAAGAGGGGGCGAAAGTTCGAGGACATCGGTCGCTGCGAGGAGGTCGCGAGGATCAGCTGTCGGGTAATCGGCGGGTCGAATGGCCAGACCTCGATGCGGCCAGCCTCCACAAGGAGGTGGACGGAAGCGTAGGGCAGAACCGTATAGCCAGTTCCCTCCTCGACCAGAAGCAAGGTTGAAGGCATTGCCTCCAGCTCCATCTCTACACGCGGATAGATGCCATGCTCCGCCAAGGTGTTATCGATAAGCCGCCGCAGTCCGTGCGGGCGGCTGGGCAGGATCATCGGCAGCTCGGCGAAGATGTTGAGGCCGACCGGCCCGCGCGGCAGCGCGCGCTCGGACAAGACCGGCCCGATCAGAAACAGCTCGTCATCGGCCAGCGGTTCGGTCAGCACGGAAGGATGGTTCGGCGAATTGTAGAGCACGGCGGCATCGATGCGACCGGCGATCAGCCATTCCAGGATATGGCCGCTGAAGCCTTCGATCACCTGCAGCGCGACATTGGGAAACTCGTTCTTGATCTTCTTGACCAAGGGCACGGTCAGCACGGTGCCAACCGAGGGCGGCACGGCCAGCACCAACCTCCCCTTCGGCGAGGATTTGAGGTTCGATACTGCATTCTGCGCCAGCCGCATCCGCTCGACGATCTCGTCGGCATGGGCCTTCAGAAGCACGCCCGCCTCGGTCAGCACGACGCCGCGGCCGTTGCGATAGAACAGCTCGACGCCGAGTTCCTCCTCAAGCCCGCGAATATGGCGCGTGACCATCGGCTGGGTGACGTTGAGGTCGAGCGCGGCCTTCGAGAAGCTGCCAGCCGCACCGACGGCGATGAATACCTGTAGCTGTTTCGTGTCCAACTTTCGCCCTAACCATCCACTGCTACAGAGCTTCCAGGCTGACTCAGTGGTGTCCGTGTCACGTGCCGAACGGGTACTGCTGGCCCCGGACATTTAGGAAAACGGCATAGACCGACGTTGTCGCTGTGATGAACAGCCTATTGTTGCGCGGTCCACCAAAGGTCAGGTTCGCAACCATTTCCGGCACCTGAATTTTCCCGATGAGCTCACCTTGGGGCGTATGGCACTGTACGCCATCCCACGCGCTGATCCAGAGATTGCCCGCAACGTCAACGCGAAAGCCATCCGGAATGCCAGGCGATATGTCGGCGAAGACGCGGGAATTTACCAACTTGTCACCGTCAACGTCAAACTGCCTGACGTGATGCGGGGCGGTGCGGTCTGTGAGGAAGCCGGAGTCCGA
>NZ_JBFULQ010000101.1:0-15368 GCF_054049815.1 Mesorhizobium sp. P5_C1
GCCGCTGGCTGACTACTTGGTCTTGGGCGGAGCCGTCGTCGCCTGCTCGCCCATCGCCTTGAGGTCGGCGGCTTCGCCTTCCTTCGACTTTTCGGGGACCTTGAACACCTGCCCCGGCCAGATGCGGTCGGGATCGCTGATCTGATCCTGGTTGGCGAGGTAGATGGTCGAGTAGCGCATGCCACGGCCGTAGACGCGCCGCGAAATCCGCCACAGCGTATCGTTGCGGCGGATGATGACGGCGCTGCCGGCATGTTCGAGCTTGGGCGCCACCGTCTCGGGCACATCGCCTGGCGGCGTTGCCGCAGCCACAACTCCCGGAGCATCGGTGGCGGGAGCGGGCGTCATGGCCGGAGCCTCGGTGGCTGGTGCAGCAGGAGCCGATGCGGATTCCGCCGGAGCGGCGCCTGCGACGGCAGGCGCCGCCGGCTTTGCTTCGGCGGGCGCCACGGCGGCGACAGAATCGCCCGGCTCGCGCTCGAACGGTACGGCGGCGCGAGCCACAACTGTCACCCCGTCGGCATCGAGGCCATCGACATGGATGGTGTAGCTGCCGACCGGAATGTCACGCGTCGCCTCGACCAGGAAATGGCCGTCTGGCGACGTCTTCGCGTCGCCGAGCAGGATGTCATTGGCATAGGCGCGCACCTTGCGGCCGGCATCGGCGAGACCGGCGACAAAGATCTTGTTGCCGTCGATCTCGACCGCTTCGACGACGATCTTGGGTTCGGCCACTGATCCGGCGGGCGGCGTAGCTGGTGCCGCCGGAGCGGGTGCTGCTGCAACCGCGGCTGGCGCAGGAGCCGCCGGGGCGGCAGCCTGGTCGCCGGCAGCCGGTGCGGCCGGCTTTGTCTCGGGCGCCGGAACGGTGAGCAGTTCGGCCGGCTTGCCTGGCTCTTCGACCATGGCCAGCACCTGGCCCGCCGCATCCTTGGGAACCGAGACGACTGCGGTTTGCGCCGAGGCGGTCACGACATCGCCGGTGGTGGCGCGCAATGCGATTGTGTAGTCGCCGGGTTTCAGCGGATCGTCGAGCACGATGACAAAGGCGCCATCGGGGCCAGCGACCGTCGAGCCGAGCACGGTGGTGCCGTTGAGGATCTCTACCTTCGAATTGGGCGCCGCATTGCCGGCAATGACGATCGAGCCATTGCTCTCGACGCGCACCACATCGAAGGACGGCACGATCGGACCGGCCGCAGCGGGCGCCGCCGCATCCGTTGAGGGCACGGCTGGAGCCGTTGCCTGAGGCGCAGCGGCGGGAGCGGCCGGCACCGCCGCTGGCGGCAGCCGCGCTTCCGTGCCGGGATCGGCTGGTTTCGGCGCCGCGGGTGGGGTCAGTGCTGCCACTTCCGCCGGTGGCGTGCGAATGAGATATGGGTCGAGTGCGCCCGATACATAGGCGGTTCCTGCGGCCGCAACGGTCCCACCCGCTGCGAACAAGAACGCCTTCAGTGGATTAATTGCCATATTTCCCTACCCCTTAGCCACCTAATGCCGGTCTAGCCTGTTTTGCCAAAGCCGACAAGAAAAAGCCCGCCCGGGCTTGACCCCGCTTTCAGACCCAATCACCAATCATCGGTATGAACACGATTCGATCCGTCTGCGTCTATTGCGGCTCGTCTCCGGGCCGCGATGAAACCTATGCCAAGGCCGGTCACCTGCTTGGGCGCTCGATTGCGCGCTCCGGCCTCAGGCTGATATACGGCGGCGGCACCAAAGGCATCATGGGCGCCGTAGCCGAGGGCGCCTTGCGTGCCGGCGGCAAGGTGACGGGCATCATTCCACGCTTCCTGATCAACAAGGAGGCGACCGAAACCGCGCTTGACCGGCTCGACGAACTCGTAATCACCGACAATATGCACGAGCGCAAACACAGGATGTTCGAAAAATCCGACGCCTTTGTGGCGCTGCCGGGCGGCATCGGCACGGTCGAGGAGATCGTCGAGGTCATGACCTGGGGGCAGCTCGGCCATCACCGCAAGCCGATCGTCTTCGCCAACGTCGGCGGATTCTGGGATCCGATGCTGGCGTTACTCGACCACATGGCCGCCGAGGGCTTCATCCACACCGCGCAGCGGGTCAAGCCGCTGGTCGTCAACGACCCCGAGGCAATCGTCGCCGCCATCATGGTGGCAGGCTCCTCCGTCGACGCCCCGACCGAGGGCATGCAGTCGGTGATCGACAAGATGTAGGGGAATAAGGGAGTAGGGCAGTAAGGCAGTATGTAGATCGCCTGAGGTGAAGCCCTACTGCCCTACTGCCCTACTGCCCTACTGCCCTACCCTCTTCTTCCGCTGCCTCCCGCAAGCCGGTGATCACGGCGCGGCGGTCGTGACGCCGCCAGGCAAGATGGATGGAAACCGTTCGCTCGAACCATGGCAGGTCGCGAAACACGATCCGTGACGGCGCGGCGGCACGCAGGCTGGCCTGCACCGTGGCCAGGCCAAGGCCGGCGCTGACCAGACCAAGCGAGGTCAACGGATCGGCCGTCTCATAAGCGATGTCGGGCAGAAAGCCGGCCTTGGCGCAAGCGGCCAGGAACTGGCCACGGTTGGTGTCGTCAGGCTGGCGCACGACGGTGATCCAGGTGCGGCCGTCGAGGTGATGCGGCCTGATGTCCGACAACCCGACAAGCGGATCATCTTCGGGAATCGCCAGCACCAGCGGTTCATGGCGCAGCGCGATCGTGGCGATGTCCGGGTCATCGTCAGCCGGCGGCGAATAGACGAAACCCAGATCGAGCGAGCGCTGCCGCAGCCCCTCCAGTTGCGCCGCCGACCGCAGGCTTCGCAACTGAAGATAAAAATCCGGCCGTTCGCGGCGAAACTGACGCAGCATCCCGGCGACAAGTCCGGCATGAACGGCGCCTTCGACATAGCCGATGGCGAGACGGCCGACGGCGCCGCTGGCCAGATTGCGGCCAAACTCCTCCAATCGCCGCGCGTTGGACAACAGCGAGCGGGCCTCGGTGAGGAAGGCGCGGCCCTCGGCGTTGAGATGGACCCGTTGCTTGGCTCTTTCAAACAGGGGAACGCCAAGCTGCTCCTCAAGCTGCATGATCTGCCGGCTGAGCGGCGATTGCGAAATATGCAGCATCTCGGCGGCGCGGCCGACATTGCCGGTTTCGGCGACCGTGACGAAATAGCGGAGTTGGCGCAGGTCGAACATTTTCTCTCCGAAGCTTTTAAGTCCTTCGCGGTCTCAACTTTATCCTATTCAGTCTTGGACAGTCTGGCTAGGCGCGGCGATAGTTGGGTCATCCCAACCAAAGGAGACCGCCATGCAGTTCTTTGCCCTTCTCAGCCGCAACACCGAAAAGTTCAGCGACGCCGATTTCGCGCCGCTGCTGCCCGGCGAGGCCGAGCAACGGCGCACGCTCTATGCCGAAGGCGCGGTGCGCCAGGTGTGGAACCGTGGCGACATCCCGGGCAGCGGCATGATGTTCGAGGCCGGCAGCGACGCCGATGTGCACCACCATCTCGCCACCTTGCCGCTGGTCAAGGCTGGCATGATGGACATCGCCGCCATTGTCCCGCTCATCCCCTATCCAGGCTTCGGCCCTAAGCGCTGACGGGCGCAATAGGGTGGCGGTCGGCAAGGCTTGCCGCCTCCTCTCCCTCCAAGACTTTCGCCGGTTACGGTGAGCAAACTCGTCCCGTAGCGATTTCCGTTTGCGGCTCGCGAGCGAGTTGGCTATCGGGGAACATCTGCAGGGGGACAAACTTTGGAGAACAGACCCGAGACGGAGACAGATCTCGCTCCCCGCGCCTCCGTCGTCATGACCGTCTACACCGACCAGCGCTTCCTCGACGCGGCGGTCGACAGCATCCTAACCCAGGAGTTCCGCGATCTTGAGCTTGTGATCGTCGATGACGCGACCGGCGAAGCCGCGGTCTTCGAGGCACTGGCACGCCGTGATCCGCGCATACGGATCGTGACCAATCCGACCAATCTTGGCCCAGCCGCCGCCGCCAACCGCGGCATCGAGGCGGCTCGCGCCGACATCATCCTGCGTCTGGATTGCGATGACATCGCCGAGCCGACGCATGTCGGGCGGCTGGTCGCGGCGCTGGACGAGGACTCCGAGCTTGGCCTCGTCGGAAACGCGGTAACGCTGATCGACGAAGCCGACCGCGTCGTCGGCGGGCAGCTAATGCCCGAAACGGATATTGCGATCCGGTGGACCATCCTGTTCCACAATCCGTTCTATCATTCATCCATGGCCTATCGCCGTAGCGGCTTCGAGGCCGTCGGGGGTTACAAGGCCGATCAGTGGATATCGCATGATCACTATCTGTGTTTTGCCCTGCTGCCCTTGTGCCGGGCGCGAAACCTTGCCGAGCCGCTGACGCGCTACCGGCTGAACACGCAAGGGCTGAGCACGAAGCACTCGAAGAACGCGCGCAACCGGACGCATCCGATCCGCGAGGCGCTCTGGGCCAAACTCGGGCTGACCTACGATCTTTATGACGACGCCTTCGCGCGCGATATGACCGAATTCATCCGTGGGCATGAGATCGCCGTCAAGCGGCGCGCCGCCGCCTACTGCAAGCTTCTTGCCGTGCTTCGCGTCTTCCTCGCCGCCGCCCGACCGTTCGAGCGAGCCGAGGATGCGGATGCCGCCAGGCAGCTGGCGCATGGCCTCGTTGCCCGCATGCTGGCCAGTCCGCCGTTGCGGATACACGAGATGCTGAGGGTCTGTTCCCTGTGTTGGCCGCTCGACCGGCGTGCCGCGACCAGAGCGGCAATGCAGCGGCTGGCGGCTGGCCTGAAGGCCCGGTTGCGCGCGACCGGGAAATGGCTCGGCGAAGCCGCGAAAATAGAGCCTTCACCGGCGCCCTCGCCGAGTGTGCCGGCCCTGCCGCGGGAGACTGGCCAGGCGCGCGACATTGCCGAAAAGAGTGTCGAATTTGTCCTGATTGCCGAGGCGGGCATTCTCGAAGCGCAAGCCCTGTTGCTGTGCGAGAGCATACGATGTTTCGCCGGTGCCTATTCGCGGTGCCCGATAACGGTCGTGTCGCCCAGGAGTAGCCGTCGCCCATCCGTGTCGACGCTGCGCAAACTTGAGCAGATGGATGTCGAATATCTGCCGATCGAGATCGAGAGTTACTACCCGCAATATGGCACGTCGTATCGCATTCACGCGMTTGCTCACGTCGAACGTCGGTCGGGGCCGCCAATCATTGTGCAGCTCGACAGCGATACGATCTTTGTCGCCGAGCCCGATTTATCGTTGGGCGCCAGTTCGGCCGCCGCGCGCCCTGTAGACGTCAAGGGAATGTGCACGACGGGTCCTGGCGACCCCTTCGACAGCTACTGGAGAAAGTTGTGCGCCCTTGTCGGCGTCGACTATGAACGTCTGCCCATCGTGCACACAACGGTCGGTGGCCAAGCGGTGCGGGCGAGCTACAATGGCGGGCTTTTTGTAGCAAAAAGGGCCTGCGGGCTTTTCCAGCGCACCGAAGACATTTTCAGACAATTGGTGGCCGCGGATATGAAGTCGTGGGCCGACGGGCCAACCTACAACACCGGAACCGGGGTTCTGCACGGAGAGGCCACCGCCTATTGGGGTACAAGCCAGGCCGCCTTCTCGCTGGCGGCAGTCGCGGGAAACCACTCCGTGCGACTTTTGCCGGATACGCACAATTTTCCTCTCAACAACCTGGCTGGGTTGCCGGCACCGGACGCGGCGCGATTGGTCCACATCCACTATCATCACCTGTTCAGCGCCGGATCGGCAGAGGCAAATCCGATATTGGACGGAACGCTGGCCCTTCCGGCAGCAATTTCCCAATGGCTCCTCGCCCGGCTGCCGCTCCAGGAACAACCGCAGCCGACGGTCACGACGCGTGACCTCGCACTCGACCACGACGCACTTGTTCGCACCAACCACGATCTCAGCCTCCAACGCGACATGCTCGTCCGCGACCGAGACGCTCTCCGCGCAGAACGCGACGCGATCCTCGCGTCACGCAGCTGGCGGCTGACCGCACCATTGCGTTGGGCTCTAGGCCCGTTCGCGCGCCGCAGATGACGGGCAACATCGAAAGCGATGCCGGTGATCGGCAGACTGTGATCGACCGTCAAGAAACCGTCACACGCAAGCGGACTCGTCCGTGCTAGACATCGCGGTCAGGCCGCCGCCACGCGGCGCCATTTCCGAAAACTGTATCTTTGGTACTGCCCATGGATGTCGCTCTTGCCCCGGAAGGCACCGACCTGTCGCCTTACCTGCCCGACGAGCACGGGCTGTTCTTCATCTATCATTTCACCGCCGATGGCCTGCGCACCAAGGACCCTGCACAGGCGTGCTGGACCTGGCGCAGCTATCAGATCACCGACCTGCATGCACGCCAGGAGATCGGCGCCGAAAAAGCTTTGCCGGGGCCGGTGCGCGACGCCTTCCTTGCCCCCAGCCATGGCTGTCACATCGACTTCGAGGATGGCTGGCTCTATGGCGATCTGCCGGACCTAAAACACGACTTTTCGGAAGCGCGCGGGCTTGTCCATTTCCGCTTTGCCTTCAACGAGACGATGCTGGTCGGCGCTCGCAAGCAGCCGCTGGAATCGGTCGATGCCGTCCGCAAGACGGTGGAGAATGGATCGCGGAAATTCCGCTCGCCGGCGGAACTGATCGAGGCGGTCACGGGCCAGTCGCTCGACGGCATGTCGGTCGAGCTCGGCAAGCTGGGCGACACGCTCGACGGCATCGAGGACCGCGTCGTGCGCAATGCATGGCACAATGAGCGACAGGCGCTGGTCGAGGCGCGCCGGCAGCTGGTGGTGATCCATCGGCAGATGGCGACGATCACCAATCTGTTCCGGCATCTCGACCATTCGCATCGCAACGAGCTGCCTGACCCGATCAACGACATGGCGGCAAGGCTCTCGCAGCGGGCGCATACGCTCTATCATGACGGCGAGCAGTTGCAGGCGCGCACAAGGCTGTTGCAGGACGAGTTGATGGCCAAGCTGACCATGCAGTCGAACCAGTTGCTCTATGTACTCTCTGTCATGACGGCGGTGTTGCTGCCGATGACCATCATCTCGGGCCTGTTCGGCATGAATGTCGGCGGGCTGCCCTTGGTCGACACGCCCATGGGTTTCTGGGTGGTGACAGCGGTCTCTGTGTTTATCGCGGCAGCCACCTATCTGTTCGTCAGGCGGCTTGGCCGGGGGCTGTAACCGCAGCCCGGCGACTGTTCATGCCGAAGCGCGAAGATCCTCGATGATGGTCCCGGCGGCACGGATTTCCGCCTCGTGGCCCGGGTCGCGCCAGGTCTCGGCAAGGCCGGCCGCATACCATTCGCGCATCGCCGGCAGATTGAGCAGCTGTGCCGCATAGGTCGCAGCCGCCCCCTCGAAGGTGAGCCCATAGGACTGCACCCGGAACGCCACCGGGGCAAAGAAGGCATCGACGGCGGTAAAATGCGCGCCAGCGAGAAACGGCCCGCCGAAACGGGCAAGGCCATCGTTCCATAGGTCGCCGAGGCGGAAGAGATCCTGCTTCAGCGCATCGGACATCGGGAACGGTTTGACGCGCACGCCGCAACTCATCGGGCACGCGCCGCGCAGTGCGGTGAAACTCGAATGCATTTCGGCGGCGGCCGACCGCGCCCAGGCGCGCGCCTTGGCCTCGACGGGCCAGACGCCATGGTGACGCTCGGCCAGATACTCGACGATGGCAAGCGAATCCCAGACCGCCCAGCCATCGTCGACCAGGCTGTTGTCTATCAAGCAAGGCACCCGGCCGCTGGGTGAGAACGGCCGGTAGAGATCCCAGCTCGATCCGGTCGGAAATGGCGTCAGCCGCTCCTCGAACGGAATATCCAGCTCGCGCATGAGCACCCATGGCCGCAGCGACCATGAGGAATAGTTCTTGTTGGCGATGTGCAGCAGGTACATCGAAACTCCTTACCGGATAGAAGCCTTGCGCGCGTTCGTCAGCATCGACCAGGAATAGATCGCCAATGCCGCCCAGATCAGGGCAAAGGCGACGGCCTGGGTGGTGCCGAAAGGTTCGCCGAAGATCAGGACCGCGATCAGGAACACCATGGTCGGCGCGATGTATTGCATGATGCCGATGGTCGAAAGGCGCAGCAGCTTGGCACCGAAGGCGAACAGCAGCAGCGGCACCGATGTGACCGGACCGCAGCCGATAAGCAACGCCGTATCGACGCCGCTACCGGACACGATGTGGTCCTGCCCGGTCGCGATCAGGTAGGCGATGTAGCCGAGAGCCGGCACGGACAGCAAAAGCACTTCGAGCAGGAAGCCCTGGCTCGGGCCGATCGGCAGCGTCTTGCGGAAGAAGCCGTAGGCGGCGAAGGAAAACGCCAGCGCCAGCGACACCCAGGGCAGCTTGCCGCCCTCGATGGTCAGCACCGTGACGGCGACTGCCGCCAGCACCACCGCCGCGATCTGCAACCGGTCGAGACGCTCGCCCAAGAGCAGCGCGCCGACGACGACGTTGACCAGTGGGTTGATGTAGTAGCCGAGCGCGGTCTCGACGGTGCGGTCGACGGCGATCGCCCAGACATAGATGCCCCAATTGACCGAAATCAGCGCCGCCGTCAGCGCGGCCATGGCGATGGTGCGGGGTGAGCGAAGTGCCGCCTTGAAATCCGCCGTGCGGCCGGCCCAGACCAGCACGGCCGCGGCGATGGGTACCGACCAGACGATACGGTGGGCAATGACTTCGGCGAGCGGCAGGTGGGCGACCGCCTTCATATAGAAGGGCAGCAATCCCCACAGCAGATAGGCGCCCAGCGCCAAAAGAAAACCGCGGCGGGCCTTTGAATCGGTGTCCAGGGCAGTTGCTTCAGGGGCCATAGGCCAACGCTATGGCCCAGCCGCCTTGCCAAGACCATCACAAAGTTCTGATGGATCAACGGACTTTCGTTGATGGTTCAACCCTACTCCGCCGCCACCAGCYCGGCCATCTCTCGGTTCTTCATCAGCTTGTAGACGATGGAGTCCATCAGTGCCTGGAACGAAGCGTCGATGATGTTTTCGGAAACGCCGACCGTCCACCAGCGCGCGCCGGTGCCGTCATGCGATTCGATCAGCACGCGGGTGATCGCCTCCGTGCCGCCATTGAGGATACGCACCTTGAAGTCGGCAAGCTCCATGTCGGCGATCTCGTTCTGAAATTTGCCCAGATCCTTGCGCAGGGCAATGTCGAGCGCGTTGACCGGGCCATGCCCCTCGGCCACCGACATCTTCTCCTCGCCGTCGACCAGCACCTTCACGATCGCCTCGGACACCGTCTTCAGCTGGCCGTTGGCGTCGAAGCGGCGCTCGACCATGCAGCGGAACGAGGTGACGTTGAAGAACTCCGGCAGGCCGTGCAGCATCTTGCGCGCTAGAAGTTCGAAGCTGGCATCGGCGCCTTCATACGCATAGCCCTCGGCCTCGCGTTCCTTGACCACGGCAATCAGCGCATCGAGCCGGTGGTCGTCCTTAGGCACATCAATCCCGCGCCGCTTCAGCTCGGCGAGGAAATTGGCCTTGCCGCCTTGGTCCGAGACCATGACGCGGCGGCGGTTGCCGACCGCTTCCGGCGGCACGTGCTCATAGGTCGCCGGCTCCTTGGCCAGTGCGGAAGCATGGATGCCGGCCTTGGTGGCGAAGGCCGAGGCACCGACATAGGGCGCCTGCGCTTCCGGCGCACGGTTCAGGAGCTCGTCGAAAGCGCGGGAAAGCCTGGAGACACCGGTCAGGGCTTCCGCCGAAATACCTGTTTCGAAGCGGGTGGAGAAGGCCGGCTTCAGCGCCAGGGTCGGCACGATCGAGATCAGGTTGGCGTTGCCGCAGCGCTCGCCGATGCCGTTGAGCGTTCCCTGGATCTGGCGCACGCCGGCCTCGACCGCGGCCAGCGAATTAGCGACCGCCTGGCCGGTGTCGTCATGGGCATGGATGCCGAGATTGCCACCGGGGATGCCTGAGCCGATGACCTGCTCGACAATGGCGCGGACTTCCGACGGCTGCGTGCCGCCATTGGTGTCGCACAGCACCACCCACCGCGCGCCGGCATCAAAGGCCGTCCTGGCACAGGCCAGGGCGTAGTCGGGATTGGCCTTGAAGCCATCGAAGAAATGCTCGCAATCGACCATCGCCTCCTTGCCGGCGGCGATGGCCGCCTCGACGGATGCCTTGATGGCGTCGAGGTTCTCCTCGTTGGTGCAGCCGAGCGCGACGCGGACGTGGTAGTCCCAGCTCTTGGCGACGAAGCAGATGGCGTCCGACTTCGATTGCACAAGGGCTGCAAGGCCAGGATCGTTGGACGCCGACACCCCTGCCCGCTTGGTCATGCCGAAGGCGACAAATTTGGCGCGCGCCGTGCGCTTCTCCTGGAAGAAGGCGGTGTCGGTCGGGTTGGCGCCGGGATAGCCGCCCTCGACATAGTCGAGGCCGAAAGCGTCGAGCAATTTTGCGATGGCGATCTTGTCCTCGACGGAAAAGTCGATGCCCGGCGTCTGCTGGCCGTCGCGCAAGGTGGTGTCGAAGAGATAGAGGCGCTCGCGGGTCATGGTCATTTGCCCGCAAACCTGTCCGTCGCCCGGATCAGCTGACCCAGGATGCCCGGCTCCGAATAGGCATGACCGGCGCCCTCGATCAGGTGAAAATCCGCCTTCGGCCAGGCCTTGTGCAGCGCCCATGCATAGCGCGCCGGGCACGGCATGTCGTAGCGGCCATGGACGATGGTGCCGGGAATATCCCTCAGTTTCCAGGCATCGCGCAGCAACTGCCCCTCTTCCAGCCAGCCGGCATGGACGAAATAATGGTTTTCGATACGGGCAAAGGCGACGGCATAGTCGTCCTGTCCAAAAGGCCCGCTGGTTTCGGGGTCAGGCAAAAGCGTGATCGTCTCGCCTTCCCACAGGCTCCAGGCCCGAGCCGCCTCGATCTGCGCCTTGCGGTCGCTGCCCACCAGCCGCTTGCGGTAAGCCGCCATCATGTCGCCGCGCTCGGCCTCCGGGATCGGCGCCAGGAACCGCTCCCATTTGTCCGGGAACATTTCCGAGACACCGAACTGGTAATACCATTCGAGCTCCGCACGCGTCAGCGTGTAGATGCCACGCACCACCAGTTCGCTGACGCGATCAGGGTGGGTCTCGGCATAGGCAAGCGCCAGGGTCGAGCCCCAGGAACCGCCGAACACCAGCCATTTGTCGAAGCCGGCCATCTCGCGCAGGCGTTCGATATCGGCGACCAGATGCCAGGTCGTGTTGGCTTCCAGGGAGGCGTTGGGCGTCGATTTTCCACAGCCGCGCTGGTCGAACAGGATGACGTCGTAAAGTTTTGGGTCGAACAGCCGCCGGTGTTTTGCCGAGATGGTGCCGCCTGGCCCGCCATGCAGGAACACCGCCGGCTTGGCGCCCCTGGTGCCGGAGCGTTCCCAATAGACCTGATGGCCGTCGCCGACATCGAGCATGCCGGACTCGAACGCCTCGATCTCGGGATAGAGGGTGCGCAGTCGACTGCTCATAGCTGCAAACCTTTGGTCGGCCAGTCCGCCGTTTCGTGGTCGGGATGCTGGAAGGAGATGATCTGCTCCTGCCGGGCATAGTAGTCGGGGTCCTGGTGGATGGGCTGGTCGAAGATCGTCTCCACCCAGGGCAGCCGCGCGGCGTAGTTGACCTGGATTTGCGGGGCGAGATCGGAGCGGTCGTCGAAGGCGCCGATGGCGATCTCCAGTCCACCGGGCTGCCGATAGGTCAGCGGCGTGCCGCAGCGGGCGCAGAAGCCACGATCGATGTTGACCGACGACTGGAAATAGCTTGGCTCCTCATGGGTCCATTCGACGCCATCCCTGGGCACCGTCACCAGCGCCCCGAAGAACGAGCCGAACTGCTTCTGGCACATGCGGCAATGGCAAATCGACGGCCGGCCGAGCGCCCCCTTGATGCGGAAGCGCACCGCGCCGCACTGGCAGCCGCCGGTTCGTATTGTCTCGGTCATGATCTTTCCTTCGGCGGCCATTGTTCGGTGTCGTGGTCCGGGTGCTGGTAGGAGACGAGATCGGCCAGATAGGGGGCCGACGACATGTCCGCCATCGTCTCCTCGCCCGGCAATTGCGGGATCGTGTCGATATAGGGCAGCTTTGCCTCGGTGCCCCACTGGATCAGCGGCACGATCTCCGCCGGATTGTCGAACGCGCCGATGGCGAGGCCAACGCCGTCCGGCGCGGTGAAGGTCAGCGGCGTGCCGCAATTGGCGCAAAAGCCACGATCGACGTGGCTGGACGAGCGGAAATATTTGGGCTCACCGCGCGTCCAGTCGAGCGTTGCGCCGCGCACCGAAACCAGCGGCGCGTAGAACGAGCCGAACGCCTTCTGGCACATGCGGCAATGGCAGATCGAAGCGTCGCCAAGCGCGCCCTCGACGCGAAAGCGCACCGCGCCGCACTGGCAGCCGCCGGTATAGATCGGTCGGTTGTCGAGGCTCATCGCGGTTCACTCCGGGGCATGGCAGACGGCTTCGACATTGTTGCCGTCGGGATCGAAGACGAAGGCGCCGTAATAGTTTGGGTGATAGTGCGGGCGCAGGCCCGGCCCGCCATTGTCCTTGCCGCCGGCGGCAAGTGCCGCGGCATGGAAGGCATCGACCTCGGCGCGGCTGCGCGCGGTGAAGGCGACGTGCTGGTGGTCTCTCGGCTTGTCCTTGCCGGAACTCAGCCAGAACACCGGCCGGTCGCGGCCATAGCCGCCGACCTTGGCGCCGCCGGTGTATTCCAGCGGCACCATATACAGCAGCGAGGCACCCAGCGGCGCCATCGCCTTGTCGTAGAAAGCCTTCGAAGCATCGAAATCGGCAACGGTGATACCGAGATGGTCGATCATGGTACGGACTCCCTTGCTGGTTCGCTCGTCAGAACTTCGGCGCCGGCCAGGCCGGCTTCGATCACGATGTGCTGGCAGACATTGTCGATATCGCGACTGACGTCGTCGTTCCAGAAGCGCAGGATGGTCCAGCCGCTGCCCTTCAAAAAGGTGCTGCGTTCTGCATCGCGCTCGACATGCTCAGCATCCGCATGCTGGCTGCCATCAACCTCAACAATCAGCTTTTTGTCCGAGCAGGCAAAATCAACGATGTAGGGTCCGATCGGCACCTGCCGTCGAAAGCTCAATCCCATCAGCCTGTGTGCGCGAATCTCATTCCAGAGGTTCAGCTCGGCATCGGTCATCACACGACGCATGGATTTTGCGTTCTTGCGCTGGCGTGGCGGGACGAGGTCGTGACCCATCAGGCGCCCTCGTTTTGAAGGTTGGCGAAATCATGGATGATGGCCAATCTCCCCCCTTGCGGGGGAGATGTCCGGCAGGACAGAGGGGGGTGCTGTCCCTCCGGCCCATCAGCCAATTGTGGCGATGCCGTGAGTTGTTTGTCGATGGGAATGGATTGAGTGGTTGGCGATCCTTCCCACCCCCCTCTGTCCTGCCGGACATCTCCCCCGCAAGGGGGGAGATCGGCTGTCACAGGCGCTTTCGCCAACTTGGTATCCAGCGCCACCCTCACCGCTTCACCTCCCACGTTGTCACGCGCTCTCCGGTGACGGGGTCCTTGCCGTCCTTCAATTGTACGCCTTGTGCCAGCAGTTCGTCGCGGATGCGGTCGGCGTCGGCCCAGTTCTTCGCCGCGATGAGCGCGAGGCGATTGGCGATCGCCTCGGCAACACCACCTTCATCAATGTCGGCCGAGGCGACATCGAAGCCGAGGAACAGCAGCGACGCCTTCAGCGACGCCGCCGCTTCGTTGCCGTCCACGGCCTCGCCGGCCAACTGCGTCAGGACCTGGAAGGCGGCGTAGGTGGCGAGATCGTCCGACAACGCATCGATGACCTCCACCGGCAACTGCCCCGCGGCCGGCGCAAGATCCGCCGCCCGTTTCCATTTGCGCAGCATGTTTTCGGCCTCCTCGAGCTTGCGCACGGAAAAGTCGATCGGTTCGCGATAATGCGTCATCAGCATTGCCAGCCGCAGCACCTCGCCCGGCCATTTGCGACCGCCAAAAGTCTCRGTCTCCAGCAACTCGTTGATCGAATAGAAATTGCCGAGGCTCTTCGACATCTTCTGGCCTTCGACCTGCAGGAAGCCGTTGTGCATCCAGATATTGGCCATGACGTCGGTGCCATGGGCGCAACGCGACTGGGCGATCTCGTTCTCATGGTGCGGGAAGATCAGGTCAAGGCCGCCGCCATGGATGTCGAAGACCTCGCCGAGATAGGCGGCCGACATCGCCGAGCATTCGATGTGCCAGCCCGGCCGTCCCCTGCCCCATGGGCTGTTCCAGCCCGGCTCCTCCGGTGACGACAGCTTCCACAGCACGAAATCTTGCGGGCTTTTCTTGTGCGCGTCGACGGCGATCCGAGCGCCGGCCTGCTGCTCGTCGAGA
Source organism: Mesorhizobium sp. P5_C1 (assembly GCF_054049815.1). Lineage (NCBI taxonomy): Bacteria > Pseudomonadati > Pseudomonadota > Alphaproteobacteria > Hyphomicrobiales > Phyllobacteriaceae > Mesorhizobium > Mesorhizobium sp. P5_C1. Next base: position 14,401 of record NZ_JBFULQ010000101.1, read on the forward strand.
TTGCGCTTCGACAATTGTCCATAGTCCGGCATCGAGGCGGTGTCGAACAGCACTTCACCCGCCGCGACATAGGCATGGCCGCGTCCGATCAGGCTTTGAATCAAGGTGATCATGTCGGCCTTGCCATCAGCGCGGGGCTCGACGAATTCGGTGGCGCGCGGCTCGACCGTCGGCTCCAGGCAGCCGAGAACAGCCACATCCCTGTGGAACTGGTCGGCGGTCTTTTCGGTGACCCGCCGGATTGCCTTGTTGAGCGAGAGCGCGCCGGAAGCGATCTCGCCGCCGAAGTCCCGCAAGGCGCGCGCGTTGATCTTGTCATCGACGTCGGTGATGTTGCGCACATAGGTGACGTGCGCCTCGCCATAGAGATGGCGCAGCAAGCGGAACAGCACGTCGAAGACGATCACCGGCCTGGCATTGCCGATGTGGGCGAAGTCGTAGACCGTCGGGCCGCAGACATACATGCGCACATTGCGCGGATCGATCGGGACGAAATCCTCTTTCGTCCGCGTCAGCGTGTTGTAGAGGCGCAGGCCATGCGATGCGTCAGACATTCGTGCCTTCCCGGTTCGTTATGTTTTGACTGAAGCCGGGCGCCCGCCGAGACGCAAAACAGACTCCAGCCTGCTGGCCGGGGCGTTTGTCCAATCTGGGGAAGATGAGGCGAAAACGTCCGGACCAGCGCGAGGCTAGCCAATAATGCAAATGCCACAAATGGCGAAAGACGTTTTCATGGGCGGCTTTATCRCCTTGGCAGGTGTTGCCGTCAAGTCGCTACTTTCGACAAAAACGTCGTTGGATCACAGGTAAAGGCGCGCCGAAACATTTTATTAAACATGTCGGCACAGTGATGAAACATTCGTCGACTAGTTCAGCAGGCGTCACGATTTGGTCAGAATCGGCCATCAAACGGCAGACACGAAAATGTTACCTGGGAAGAGAGACATGCCCCGAACCAAGCAGGAATC
>NZ_JBFULQ010000102.1:0-15286 GCF_054049815.1 Mesorhizobium sp. P5_C1
CGCGAGCCGTCCAGCATGCGTGCGTCGACCATCGGCTGTGATTCGTCGACGCGACGGCCGACCGCGGCGACGATCTTGTTGACGATGCGCAGCAGATGCGCCTCGTCCTTGAACGGAATATGGACCGGCTGCAGCTTGCCCTTCTTTTCGACAAAGCAGTTCTGGTGGCCGTTGATCAGGATGTCGTTGATGTCGGGATCCTTGAGCAACGGCTCCAGCGGACCGAGGCCGACCATCTCGTCGACGATGTCGTCGACCAGCGCGTCAAGCTCGACGGTGTTGATCGCCATCCGCTCTTGCTTGGTCTTTTCCGACACGAAATCAAATACTTGCCGGCGCATCTCATCCTTGGGCAAACGCTCCAGCGCGACTAGGTTGATCTCCTCGAGCAGCAGCCGGTGGATACGCACGCGCGCATCGAGCACCTTGTTGGCATTCTTTGCCGGTGCGGCTTCCGGCTTTGCCGTCAAAGCCTTTCGGTTGGTCGGAATGACGACGGCATGATGCGCGACCGGCACCGGCTCGGCGGCGCGCTGCGGACGCGCATCGCGGTTCTGCAGGGTGGAAAAGCGGCTGGTCATCCGGCCTTCCTCTTAAGCAATCCCCGGCCCATGCCAAACAGCGAGCGCGATTTCGCCCGGGGTTGGACTGCTTCCTCCGGCAGGATGATCTTCTTCAAATCGTTGACGACATTGGCGTTCGGGTCGATCTCGTGCAGCGGCACGCCCCGATCGACCGCCTCGCGCACCAGCCGGTAGTTGTTGGCAATGCCGCCAACGAAATGCTCGCCGAGGATTTCCTGGACGTCCGCCTGCTTGATGCCGTTGTCGAACATCTTCTGCTCGAAACGATTGACGATGACGTTCGGCTTCACTTCCTTGCCGGCGGTCTCGTAGACCGCCTGGATCAGACGCTGCGTGTGGCGCAGGCACGGCACCGTCATTTCGGCGACGATGTAGAGTTTGTTGGAACCGAGCAGCACCGTTTCCGTCCACGGAAACCAGGTGCGCGGCATGTCGATGACGACATTGTCGAAATAGGCCGAAACGAGGTCCAGCATGCGCACCACGACATCGGTCTTGAACGAGCGCATTTCCGCCGGATGCGTCGGCGCCGCCAGCACGCAAAGTCCGCTGGCATGCTTCGACAGCATCACGTCGAGCAGTTGCCGGTCGAGGCGTTCGGGCTGGTTCTCGATCTCGGTGATGTCGAAACGCGGCTCGAGGTCGAGATATTCGGCACAGGCGCCCTGCTGGAAATTGAGGTCGACCACGCAAGTCGACGCGCCGCGCGTCACCGAGTGATGCAACTGGAAGGCGGTCTGCAGTGCCAGCGTTGTGGTGCCGACGCCGCCCGCGGCCGGCATGAAGGTGTAGATCTGCGACTCGGTGTTTTCCTCGCGCCCGGGCCCTTGCAGCGCCCGCACCACGGAGCGCACCAGGTCGGCGGTGGTGATCGGCTTGACGAGGAAATCCGCGACCTTGAGCTGTACCAGGATGCGCACCGCGGCGGCATTGAACTCCTGGGTGACGACGACGACCGGCACCTTGTCCTCCAGCCGGCGCATGATGCGCTGCAGCGACTCGACCTCCTCCAGCCTTGCCGCATCCATGTCGACGATGATGGCGCCGAAATCGGCCTCCTGGATCTCGCCGCGCAGCTCCGCGACATTCTTTTCCACTGTCGACAGCTGGATGACCTCGGAGGCGGCGAATGCGGTCCGCGTGTCCTGCACAAAGGTCCTGTCGGTCGATACGAGCAGGATCTTCCTGGTCTTGATGCCGTTTGCCATTCTGTCAGCCTGTCCGGTCGCCGCCTGTTGGATCAGTTGCCTGTCGTGGATTGCGACGCTTTCGCGCCGGCCGCCTGATCGGGAGTGATGGCCACCACGTCGCCGCGCTGGGCTGGAACGAGAAGCTTTGTGTTCTGGACACCGTATTTCCAGGGATCGACCATCTGCATGACGGTGTCGGCGGCTTGCGCGTTGCCAGCGGCCGGCGTCACCCCTTCGGTGCGCACATAGTCGTCGCTGGTGCAGCCGGCAGCGAAGCCGGCCAGCAGCAAGGCGATGCTCGATCTCAAGACCAGACGCATGTTTTCAGTCCTTCGGCAGGTCGAGGAAATGCCCGACCGTGGTAACGGCAGCCGGCTGCGCGACAGTGCCGCCGGCCATTGCCAACGCGCGATTGGTGTCGGACGTCTTCACTTCGTCGGTGTTGTTGAGAAAATAGTCTGCGTTGCTGGCAGGCTGCGTACCATCGGTCGGCACGATGAGTTTCTTCGACGGATCGACCGGCTTGACCAGATAGGGCGTGACGATCATGACCAGGTCGGTCTCGCGCCGCTGATAGGATTTCGACGAAAACAGCGCCCCAAGCACCGGCATTTTGCCAAGCCCGGGAATGCGCGACGTGGTGATGTCGTTTTGCGACTGCAGCAATCCGGCAATCATGAAGCTCTGGCCATTCTTCAGGTCGACCGATGTCCTGGCGCGGCGCACGATGAAGCCGGGCACCGATATGTTGCCGATATTGTAGGAGGCCGACGCGTCGACCGATGAGACTTCCGGCGCGATATCCAGGCTGACCAACCCGTCCTTCAGCACTGTCGGCGTGAAATCAAGGCTGACGCCGTATTTCTTGTAGCTGACCGAGATCTTGCCGTTGTCCTCGGAAACAGGGATCGGAAATTCGCCGCCGGCGAGAAAGCTTGCCGTTTGGCCGGAACGGGCGATCAGGTTCGGTTCGGCCAACCGACGGGCCAGGCCGCGCTCTTCCAGCGCCTTGATGGCGATATCGATCGACACACCGTCCGACAGCAACCGGCCGATAATCTCGCCGGTCCCGGCCCCCGGCAAGGTACCCGGATCGATGGTGACGTCGCGCCCGCCGAGGCCTAAGGCGAAATTGGCGCTGTATTTGGCGCCGAGATCCTGACCCGCCTGGCGGTTGATCTCGACAAAGCGGACGTTGAGCTGGACTTGCTGCGACGACGAGATGTTGACCGAGTTGATCACCTCCTCGGCGCCGGAAAAACGCGTCGCGATCTTGTTTGCCTTTTCGGCGGCGACCGCGTCATCGGCCTCGCCCGACAGCACGACACGGCCATTGGCCGAGCCGACCTTGATCCTGGCGTCCGGCACGCTGGCGCGGATGGTGCTGGCCAATTGGTCGGTGTCGAGCGTCACCTCGATGTCGACGGTGCCGACGAGTTGCTTCTTCTCATCGAACAGCGCGATGCCGGTGGTGCCGAGGTTGTTGCCGAGCACGTAGAAGGATTTGTCGGTCAGCGGATTGACGTTGGCGATCTCCGGATCGCCGATGACGATCTGGTAGAAGGCGGCGCTGGTCATGATCGTCTTCGGCTTGCCCTTGGCCACCTTGATCGACGCATTCTTGGTCGTCGACACATAGACGATGTCGTTGTCGGCCCTTGCCGAGGCGCCGAAGGCCAGCATCCCTGCGGCAGCCAGTGAAGCCGCCACAGCCACGGTGCGCAACACGCGCAACCGTCCCATGACCCGATATGCAATCAGCCCGAACATTGTCCCGTCCCTCACCCAGTCCCCACTGGTTTCTATTGCTGGTCCGGCGAAGGAACCTGGTATTCCTCTGCCTTCGTGCCGCGCGTCACGATGACCGTCTTGAATTTCGGTTTCTCCGGCTCTTTCGCCACGGCATTGAACAACGAACTGGCCGCGGCCTGCACGTTGGAGGCGACCGATCCGCCGAACGAAGAGATGGTGGTGACGCCGTTCTTGCCGTCATCGCCTTCGCTGGCGGAGCGGAGCGACAGCGACAGCGAGCCGACGGTGCGGGCAAGTGCCACTTTCTTCGCGCCTTCGGTGGTCACCTCGATGGTCACGGAATTGGCAATCTGCGGCGTGGTCTGGCGCTCGTCGGCGCCCTGCCCGACGCTCAGCACCTTGGCATCGGAGACGACGATTTCGGAGGTGATGGTCGAACCGGCGGCGCCCTGCGCGTTCTTGGCCACCTCCTGGATTTCGCCGGCATCGCGGGTCAGCACGACGTCAACCCGGTCGCCGGGTGTGACGAAGCCGCCGACACCTGCAATCTCGTCGGTGCGGATGGTCACCGCCCGCATTCCGGGCGTCAGCATGTTCGAGAGCGTCGCGCGGCCATTTGGCCCCGACAGCTTGGTGAGCAGCACCGGCTCGTTGACCTCGATCGGCGTCAGCACCACGCGATTGCCGTCGCCAAGCAATCCATCGATGGTCGGGAAGGCGCCCTGCGGCAGGGAATCCTGCGGCCAGGGAATTTCGCTGAGCTTTGTGCGGTCGAGCTCCATGCCATAGCGCAGCGGAGCATTGGCCACCACGATGGTCTTGAACTCGATCTTGGGTGCAACTGGCGCGGGGATCGACGCCGTCTTCGCTTCGCTATCTGCCCTAGCCTGGCTCTTGACCCAGAAATCCGCGGCAAAGATCGATATCGCGCCAAAAACGGCGGCGATGCCGATCATCGATATGGCCTTGCCCCTCACGCCCGAAACCCCTGATGCCCGCAGTTTCTTGTTTTGTTGGGTTCATGCTAGGCGGCATTGTTAAAGAATCAGGAATCCAACGCGGTGGCATTTGACCTATTTCCGCCGGATTGGTTATCGAATGGTTCTGCGCTAGGACGGGCAATTCCCCGAACGGAACAGGAACCTCGGTCGCTTGGCGCTGAAAAGCGTGCCAGTATCGCGAGGTGATTCGCAGCATCGGACTCTATGGCAGGCATGGACGACAACAACGATCTTTTCGGCAATCTGGACAAGCAGCCGCAACCGGTCCGCACACCGGCGCGCCCGGCGGATCCGCTGGTGCAGGCGACCAGGCGTCCCGCCGCGACCAAGGATGGTAGCGAGGGCTATAGCGCCGCCGACATCGAGGTTCTGGAAGGGCTGGAGCCGGTGCGGCGCCGGCCAGGCATGTATATCGGCGGCACCGACGACAAGGCGATGCACCACCTGTTCGCCGAGGTCATCGACAATTCGATGGACGAGGCGGTTGCCGGCCATGCCACCTTCATCGATGTCGAGCTCTCTGCCGACGGCTATCTCGCCGTTACCGACAACGGCCGCGGCATTCCGGTCGATCCGCATCCGAAATTCAAGAAGCCGGCGCTCGAAGTGATCATGACGACGCTGCATTCGGGCGGCAAGTTCGACTCGAAGGTCTACGAGACCTCAGGCGGCCTGCATGGCGTCGGCGTCTCGGTGGTCAACGCGCTATCGGACCATCTTGAGGTCGAGGTCGCGCGGGGCCGCCAGCTTTATCGCCAGCGCTTTTCGCGCGGCGTGCCGGTAACCGGCCTGGAACAGCTGGGCGAGGTTCACAACCGGCGCGGCACAAAGATCCGCTTCCACCCCGACGAGCAGATTTTCGGCAAGGGTGCTGCGTTCGAGCCGGCGCGGCTCTACCGCATGACGCGCTCGAAAGCCTATCTGTTCGGCGGCGTCGAAATCCGCTGGACCTGCGACCCGTCGCTGATCAAGGAAAAGGACCAGACGCCGGCCAAGGCCGAGTTCCATTTTCCCGGCGGCCTCAAGGATTATCTCAAGGCATCGCTTGGCGACGAGTTCCAGGTGACGCGCGAAATCTTCGCCGGCAAGAGCGATAGGCAAGGCGGCCATGGCTCGCTCGAATGGGCGGTGACCTGGTTCGGCGGCGACGGCTTCATCAATTCCTACTGTAACACCATCCCGACCGGCGAAGGCGGCACCCACGAGGCCGGCTTCCGCAACGTGTTGACGCGCGGCCTGCGCGCCTATGCCGATCTCGTCGGCAACAAGCGCGCCTCGATTGTCACCTCGGAAGACGTCATGATCTCGGCGGCGGGCATGCTGTCGGTGTTCATCCGCGAGCCCGAATTCGTTGGCCAGACCAAGGACAGGCTGGCGACGATCGAGGCAATCCGCATTGTTGAGACCGCGATCCGCGATCCTTTCGACCATTGGCTGGCCGACAATCCGCAGGAAGCCTCGAAGCTGCTCGAATGGGTGATCGCGCGCGCCGACGAGCGGGTGCGCCGGCGACAGGAAAAAGAGGTGTCGCGCAAGAGTGCGGTGCGCAAATTGCGGCTGCCGGGCAAGCTCGCCGACTGCACGCAGAATGCCGCGGCCGGCGCCGAACTGTTCATCGTCGAAGGCGACTCGGCCGGCGGCTCGGCCAAGCAGGCACGCGACCGCGCCAGCCAGGCCGTGTTGCCGCTGCGCGGAAAGATCCTCAACGTCGCCAGCGCCGGCAATGACAAGCTTGCCGGCAACCAGCAGATTTCAGACCTGATCCAGGCGCTCGGCTGCGGCACGCGGTCGAAATACCGCGACGAGGATTTGCGCTACGACCGCGTCATCATCATGACCGACGCCGACGTCGACGGCGCCCACATCGCTTCACTGCTGATCACCTTCTTCTACCAGGAGATGCCGGCCCTGGTGCGTGGCGGCCATCTCTATCTGGCGGTGCCACCGCTCTACTCGATCCGGCAAGGCGGCAAGGTCGCATATGCCCGTGACGATGCGCACAAGGACGAGCTTCTGCGCACCGAGTTCACCGGGCGCGGCAAGGTCGAACTTGGCCGCTTCAAGGGTCTGGGCGAGATGATGGCCGCGCAGCTCAAGGAAACCACCATGGATCCGAAAAAGCGCACGCTGCTTCGCATCGATGTCATCGACGCCGAGGCCGCCACCAAGGACGCGGTCGACGCGCTGATGGGCACCAAGCCGGAAGCCCGCTTCCGCTTCATCCAGGAACGCGCCGAATTCGCCGAGACGGAAGTGCTGGATATCTAGCCGCCAGCCGGTCCATAACAGGCTCGACTTGCGGAGACCGGCATGTGATCTGGGCGCGGCTGAAAGGCTATTTCGAGACCAGTTTGGCCGGGCTGACGCAACCGACGCGTTCGGACTGGATTTTCTCGCTGCGCACCGTTTCGGCCGGCCTGATCGCGCTTCTGGTCGCCTACGCCCTTGAGCTCGACCACCCGCAATGGGCCATGATGACGGTGTTCATCGTCGCCCAGCCCGTCGCCGGCATGGTGCTGGCGAAGGGCTTCTACCGGCTGCTCGGCACGCTTGCCGGCGGCATAGCGGCGATCGGCATCACCACGATCTTCGGCACCAGCCCCTGGGTGCTGGTGACGGTGCTTGCCGTCTGGATCGGCATCTGCACCTTCGTCTCGTCGCTGCTGCGCAATCCCGAAGCCTATGGTGCCGCCCTTGCCGGGTACACCGCGATGATCATCGGCCTGCCTGCCTTCGGACAGCCGCACGTCGTCGTCGACCTCGCGGTCGCGCGCTGTGCCGAAATCATGCTTGGCATTGTCTGCGCCGGCCTGACCAGCCGGCTGATCTTGCCCAAACTGGCCAGCGACGCCATCATCTCGCGGTTGAAACGCTGCATCCTCGATCTTGCCACCTATGCCGGCGGCGCATTCTCCGGCGGCGATCCGGCGATCCTGTCGGGCCTGCACCGAAAGCTGGTCGCCGACACCCAGACGCTTGGCGAGATGCGCGCCTACGCCAGGCTCGAAACGGCGAGCTTCGCGCCGCGCGCCCATCCGGTCCGGCGCACCATCGGGCAACTGCTCTCGGCCCTGTCGGCGGCGCGCGCGCTGCATTCGCACGCCGCCCCGAAGAACGCAGCACTCATTCCGGTGCGCTCGGAGTTGCAGGCCCTTGTCAGCGAACTGGCCGCCAAACCCGGCGCGCTGGACGACACCGCACCCTGGGTGGCCCGGCTCGACGCGATCTCGGTGAAGGCCCGGCAAATGCCCGATGCCTCGGCCGATCAGGGCGACGACAGGGTCGGCACCATCACTCGCCTCACCATCGCCGCCGATTTCGCCGAGGCGCTCAAGCAGGTGCTGCGCGGCCTCGACGCTTTGCGCGCGCCTGTCACCCGTCTTGCCCGGGGCAGCAGGCAACCCGCGCTGGTGGTGCACCGTGACTACGCCGGCGCATCGCGCAATGCCGTGCGCGCTGCCCTTGCCACCTTGCTGGTCACGGCCTTCTGGCTGACGACGAAATGGTCGGAAACCGCAGGCACGGTCATTCTCGTTGCCGTCGTGTCGAGCCTGTTCGCCGCTCGCCCCGACCCCGTGCAAGTGTCCTGGGGCTTCTTCAAGGGAACGCTGCTGGCGCTTCCCTTTGCCTTTCTCGTCGGTCAGGTCGCATTGCCCGCTTTGCCCGGCTTCGGCTGGTTCATGCTGCTTGTCGTGCCGATCCTGGTGCCGACGGCGCTCGCCATGGCCAATCCGCGCCATGTCGGCGTGGCGACGGCCTTCGCCATCAACTTCCTCGCCTTCCTCAGTCCGCACCAGGCGATGGCCTACGATCCCGCCCCGTTCTTCGCAGGTTCGGCGTCGGTCCTGGTCGGCATCCTGCTGGCTATCGGTGTCTTCATCCTCGTGCTGCCCGCCGATCCGTGGCTTGCGGCCAACCGCATCGTGCGCGCCATGCGCGAAGATCTGGCGCGGCTTTGCCTACATGAGCGCGTGCCGAGGCGTTCAGCCTTCGAGAGCCTCGCCTATGACCGCATCAACCAGCTGATGCCGCTGGTGCAGAATGCCGGCAGGAAAGGTGATGCGGTTCTGGGCGGCGGCGTCGCCGCCGTCACCGTCGGCTTGGAAGTCCTGCGGCTGCGCGACGCAAGCCAGGGCCATGCCATCCCATCCGAGACCGCGCTTTCGATCGCCAACTTTCTGAGGGGGCTGGCGCGGGAACTGCTCTTCCACGCACCCGGCGATCCGCAAACGTCGACCGTCGCCGTCGCCCGGCAGTATGCGACGAGCATAGCGCAGCGCAACGCCACCGGCGAGATGCTGCAGATCGCGGCATCGCTGCGCATCATTGCCGCGGCGATGGAAGATTTTCCCGATTTCTTCGCGAGGGATAAAGGCTAGGCCGCGGCGATCGCCAGCGCGTGCCCCCGCGCATTCTCACGCAGCGCATCGAGATGGATCGACTTGACCAGCGTGGCGAGATCGCTTTGTGCTGACTGTCCGCCCAATTCCTTCAGCATCAGCCAGCTGACCTCCTGAACTCCGGCGACACGCTTGCCGTTGGCCACCTCGCGCCAGATTTTCAGCGCGCGCAGGACGATGGCATGCGTGACGGCGGCAAGGCCGGCGCTGCGAAACAGCGCCTGCAAGGCCACATCGTGCCCGCCGGCCAGCAGCGCCCTCACCCTTTGTTCGGATTGCTGGCTGAGCGCGACCAGCGCCGAGCCGAAGAAATCGACCTTGCCATGCGTGATGGTGCGGATGAGGAAGCTCGCGGTGAGGTCGCCGCGCAGCCTGAGATGCTCGATCAGCGCAGGATGTTCTTCCTGGCGCGTGCCTTCGATCAGCGTCACCGAAGCCTTGACGCAGGCGTCGCGCATGACGCGATCGGCTCGCGCCGCGCCCATCAAGGCCATGACCAGCGGCGACGTTTTCAGCATCTCGCCGAGTTTGACGAGCAGCATGTGCCGGCAGTCGGCAGGCAGGCGGGCATCCGATATCAGGGCTTCGCGCACCAGGGGCAGATGGCCGTGGCGTTCGGCCATGCGGCGGAAGCTGAGCGAGGCGATGTCGGCGCCGCTGTTGGCGAGCAACACGGCGCAGGCTTCCGCCTCGCCGATCTCGGCGATGGCCGCCGACAGCGCCATCGAAACGAACGGCCGGTCGGCGATCAATTTCTGCGTCACCTTCGGGCTGCTGGCCACGCGGTTGATCAGATCGGCGTCGGTAAGCAGCGGCGAACGTGCCAGCACCACGCCGGCGACTTCCGGCTGATCGGAGGCCAGCGCGMTGATGATCTGCAACGGCGCGTGCTGGCTCATCGACAGCGCTTCGGCGATCGCCAGCCGCACCTTCGACGAAGCGTCGTCAAGCAACAGCGTCAGCGCCGCCTCGGCAGCGCAGCGGTCCTCGAAAGGCAGGTCGGAATTGACGTAGGCCCGAGCCAGCGCATTGGCCGCGGCGGCGCGCTCCGAGACCCTGGCGGTGCAAATCCATCTCAAAAAATGCGAAACAACCATTGCCGCCTGCTTACGCCCCTTGCCAGAACGCTCCTGGCCCCATGCAGACGGTAGGCAGAAAAGGTTTACGAACGGTTCACCATGTTCATTAACTGGCTTGCGAGCCCTGAATGCAGCGCCTATCAACCCCACAGGCAGTAGAGGAGCGGGAGATGGCCGGGCTTTATTTGGAAGAGTTCGTCGTCGGCCATGTCTTCCAGCACACGCTGCGCAAGACCGTCACCGAGAGCGACAACATGCTGTTTTCGGTGATGACGCTGAACCCACAGCCGCTGCATATCGACTTCGATTTTGCCGCCAAGAGCGAATGGGGCAAGCCGCTCGTCAACTCGCTGTTCACGCTCGGCCTGATGATCGGCATCTCGGTCAACGACATCACCGTCGGCACCACGGTCGCCAATCTCGGCATGAAGGAAACGGTGTTTCCGCACCCGGTCTTCCATGGCGATACCATCCGTGTCGAAACGACGGTGATTTCGGTGCGCGAATCCAAGTCGAAGCCCGACCGCGGCATCGTTGAATTCGAGCATCGGGCCTACAATCAGAACGGCGATCTCGTCGCCAAATGCACGAGGCAAGCGATGATGCTGAAGAAGGCGGGCTGATGCGTTCGCTGCTGTTCGTCCCCGGTGATTCCGAGCGGAAGCTGGAAAATGGTTTTGGCGCCGGCGCCGACGTGGTCATCGTCGATCTTGAGGATTCAGTGGCGCCGCAGAACAAGGCGCTGGCGCGCGAAATCGCGGCGCGCTTCATCTCCGAGCGTAGGGCGCAAACCAGCTCAGTGATCTATGTGCGCGTCAACGATCTGTCGACCGGCATGACGGATGACGATCTGGCTGCTGTTGTTTCAGCCGGGCCCGACGGCATCATGCTGCCAAAATCGAACAGCGGCCTGGATGTGCAGCATCTCTCGGCAAAGCTCAGGGTTCACGAGGCCGAAAGTGGCCTTGCCGACGGCGCGATCAAAATCCTTCCGATCATTACCGAAACCCCGGCAGGCGTGCTGGCGGCGGCCACCTATGCCGGGACAAGCGCACGGCTTGCCGGTCTCACCTGGGGCGCCGAGGATCTGTCGGCGGCGATCGGCGCGCGCACGGCCCGCGACGAGCGCGGCGGCTACACCGACGTGTTCCGCCTGGCCCGCACCATGACCATCCTTGCCGCGGGTGCGGCGGAGGTTGCGGCGATCGACACCGTCTTCCCGAATTTTCGCGACATGGCGGCCTTCGAAGCGGAATGCGCCGAGGCCGAACGCGACGGCTTCACCGGCAAGATGGCGATCCACCCCGATCAGGTGCCCGTCATCAACGCAGCTTTCACGCCTTCGGCCGAAGCCTTGAGACAATCGGCGGCAATCGTCGCGGCTTTCGCGGCTGCGGGAAATCCCGGCGTCGTCGGCATCGACGGCAAGATGGTCGACCGCCCGCATCTGCGACTGGCCGAAAGGCTTCTGGCGCGGGCCAAGGCGGCCGGGATTTCAGCCTAGTCCTTGTTCCAGCGCGGCCGACGCATCGGAAACACCTCGTTGACGCTCGCATAGTCCATGTAGCCGAGACGAGCGACATTGCCGGCCTTGGTGATATCGAACAGGCCATCCGTCAGGAAGGCATCGTCGATGTACACGCCGACCACTTCGCCGGCGACGACGACAGCGCTCGTCGCCGATCCGTCCAGCGCCTTTGGGCGAAAGACTTCCGTCACCCGGCATTCGAGCGCGGCCGGTGCTGCCGCCACGCGCGGCGGCGCGACGAGGCGTGACGGCGCCATGGCAAGCTCTGCATAGGCGAACTCATTGACGCCGCGCGGCGCGTCGACGGACGTGCGGTTCATCTTCTCGGCGAGATCGCGGCTGACCAGATTGGCGACAAACTCGCCGGTTTCCTGGGCGAAGGTGGCGCTGTCCTTTTCACCTTCGGAGGAAAACCAGACGATGAAGGGCCGCGTCGAAACGGCATTGAAGAACGAGTATGGCGCGAGATTGATCTCGCCGGCCCCGTTCAGCGTCGATATCCAGCCGATCGGACGCGGCGCCACGATCGCCTTGGAAGGATCGTGCGGCAGCCCGTGGCCCTTTGAAGGTTCGTAGAACATCTCAGCCCGCCCACGGCCCCGAATAATCGGCATAGAGCTTCGCCGGATCGGGCCGGGGCCGCTCCGGCGCCGGGCCGGTATAGGAGCCGATATGGACGAAGCCAATGACGCGCTCCTGCGGCGCCAGCCCCAGCAGCGCCCTACCCTCGGGCACATCCGAATACCAGTTGCTGATCATATTGGTACCATAGCCCAAAGCATTGGCTGACATCATCAGGTTCATCGCCGCCATGCCGCCCGACAGGAACATCTCCCATTGCGGGATCTTTGGATTCTCCCTGGGGATCGACACCACGCCGATCACCAGCGGCGCACGCGAGAACCGCGCCAGTTCCTGGTTGCGGCGGCCTTCCGGCAACGGCCCCTCCCGCTGCTCGGCAAGTGCTGCCAGTTGCCTGCCGATCTCGATGCGGGCGTCGCCGCGATAGAGGATGAAGCGCCAGGGTTCCAGCCTGCCATGGTCGGGCACCCGCGAGGCAGCTGTGATCATCGTCGCGATCTCCGCATCGCTCGGCGCCGGCTCCTTCAAATCGGGGATCGGTGCGGAGTTCCGGGTCAGCAGGAAGTCGATGATCGGCGACGCCATGGGCGCAAGTCTCCTAAAACACTCTGTTTTGAGCTGGAGCGCACCATCGGGAATTCGGGCGGCTCGGGCAATAGCGCGGGCGCGCCGGACGGAAGAGTCGTATCGGTTGGACTCTTAAGCCTTGAAATTGCCACCGCCATGGGCTTCAACGCAAGGCATGTTTGAGGGGACACTGCGTCTTTTCCTGGTCTGGTTGGTCGCCTTGCTGTTCATGGCGCCGGTTTCGCTCGCCATGGCACAGACCGCGGATGGCGTTAGCAATCTCAAGCTTCCCGGAATTTCGAGCTACGCGACGCCGAAAGGTGAGAGGTCGCTGGCGCTCGGCAGCGGCGGCGCCATTACCCTGTCCGCCCAATTGACAGACAAGGGCGCCGACATCACCCGCGGCATCGTCTGGCGCGTCTTCAAGCCCGAGGCCGTCAACGGCAAATTGCCGATGGTGGCCTCCGCGCATGGCGGCACCGCCGTCTTCCAGCTCGAACCCGGCAGTTACCTGGTTCATGCCTCCTATGGCCGGGCCGGCGCCACCAAACGCATCACCGTTGTCGGCAAGGACGCCAAGCGCGAAAGCCTCGTGCTCGACGCCGGCGGCCTCAAGCTCGACGCGGTTCTGTCCGGCGGGGTGCGCATTCCACCGAAGAACCTGCGCTTCTCGATCTACGAAGGCACCGCCGCGCCGAATGGCGAGCGCGCGCTGATCATACCCGATGTCGAACCCAACAGTGTCGTGCGGCTCAACGCCGGCACCTACCATGTCGTCTCGACCTATGGCGCGGTCAACGCGGTCATTCGCTCCGACATCCGCGTCGAGGCCGGCAAGCTGACCGAAGCCACCGTCGAGCATCATGCCGCCGAGATCACGATGAAGCTGGTGCGCGAAACCGGTGGCGAGGCGATCGCCGACACGTCCTGGTCGCTGCTCAACGAATCCGGCGATCCGATCAAGGAATCCGTCGGCGCCTTCGCCTCGATGGTGCTCGCCGAGGGCGACTACACCATCATCGCCAAGAACCGCGACCGCATCTACCAGAAGGATTTTACGGTCGTTGCCGGACAGAATCAGGAAATCGAGGTTCTGGCCACCGAGGCCGCGGCGATTGATCCCGAAGAAGGTGCTGATTAACCTTCCGCCGCGGGCTTGCCGACTTCAGGCCGCCAGCTTGGTCCGTGCCGGCAGGAACGGAAGCCGGCGACGCGCCACGATTGGCGCCAGGTCGAAGACGCCGCGATAAAGGCGGTCGAGCAATGCCTTGCGGTCGCGCAGTGGCTCCAGCTCGCTCCAGCTTAGCACATCACCGACGCGGACCTCGATCGCCTTGCCGGACAATCGCGCGAATTCGCGGATGAGCAGCGACGTGCGCAGCGTCAGCGACGCCTTGCCGACGAATTTCGCCAGGCGGCCATCGCTCTCGGCCATGTTCATCGGGCCACTGACCAGATGGAACAGCCGGCCGTTCTGCCCGGAAAAATGCATCGGAATGACAGACGCCTTGGCGTCCTGGACGAGACGGGCCGGAAACATCTTCCACGGCAGGTCGCGTGCCCGGCCAAAGCCCTTGGGCGCGGTGGCGACGCCACCGGCCGGAAACACCACGATGGTGACGCCCTCTTTCAAAAGCCGCACCGCCTCGTGGCGCACGGCCATGTTGTTCTTCAGCGCGTCCTTGGTCTCGGAAAAGTCGATCGGCAGCGAATAGGGCTCCATCTCGCGGATCTTGAGCAGATCCTTGTGGATCATCACCCGGAACGGCCGCCCCAGCTGCTCCGCCAGCGACAGCACGGCGATGCCGTCGCCAATGCCGAACGGATGGTTGGCGACGATCACCAGCGGTGTATCCGGCAATTGCGCGGGCGGCCATTGATCCGCTGTCCGCACCCGGACGTCGATCACGTCGAGCATGCGGTTGAAAACGCGCTCGCCGGACGGCACGACCTGGCGGCGCCAGAAATCATAAAGCGCGGTGTAACGGTCGCGACCCGACAGGCCCTCGACCGAATGAATGAACCAGCGCGTCAGCGCCGGCTGGCGCGGATTGGCATAGGAAAGCTCGGGAAAGGACCGTTCGCGCAATTTCAGCTTGAGCATAAGGGCTCGTTACAAGGTTGGCATGACAGGGATATGAAAATGGCGGTGGATCGCTCCACCGCCATGTCGTCTGGACCACGCAGATCAGGCAGCGCGCTTGCGCCTGCGGTCCGGCGTGACCGCTTCTTCAGTCAATTGCGCGATCGCTTGGGCGAGGCCGAGCGATTCCTGGTCGCGCGAGCCCAGCCGGCGCATGTTGACCGTCTGCTCCTCCGCCTCGCGCTTGCCGCAGACGAGGATCACCGGAACCTTGGCCAGCGAGTGTTCGCGGACCTTGTAGTTGATCTTCTCGTTGCGCAAATCCGCTTCCGCCAACAATCCGGCGGCCTTGAGCTTTGCCACCACCTCGGTCGCATAATCGTCGGCGTCCGACGTGATCGTCGCCACCACCACCTGCAGCGGGGCGAACCACAGCGGGAAATGACCGGAATAGTTCTCGATCAGGATGCCGAGAAAGCGCTCCATCGACCCGCAGATGGCGCGATGCACCATGACAGGT
>NZ_JBFULQ010000103.1:0-15138 GCF_054049815.1 Mesorhizobium sp. P5_C1
CGACGTTGGCCTCGGGACGGTCAAAAGGGCGGCTTGTGATCAACCGGAAAGTTCGGATTTAAAATCGGCGCGAGTGACGCCGCAAAGCTTGTGCGCACGGACCACGAGTATAAACTCGGGCGAGTTTGAAGCCTGAGCAAGGAAGGTCAGTTTTCAGATGAATCTGCGCATATCGGGAAAACACATGGATATCGGCGATGCGTTTCGTACACGCATCAACGATCGTGTCGGCGAAGCGATCGGCAAATATTTCGATCGCGGCTTTGCCGGACACGTCACAGTCATCAAATCAGGTTCGCGCTATTCGGCGGATTGCATGATCCGGCTGGATTCAGGTGCTTCGCTGCAGGCCACCGGCGATGCCCAGGATCCGACGGTTGCCTTCGAGGCCRCCGCCGATCGCCTGGAAACGCGCCTGAGGCGCTACAAGCGCCGGCTGAAATCGCACAATTCAGGCGCCGCCAATGGTGATCCGACCGACATTGCCTACACGGTGATGGCGCCGCTGGCCGATGACGACGAGGATATTCCGGATAATTTCGCGCCGGCCATCGTCGCCGAATCAACCATGACGCTGAAGACCATGTCGGTGGCTTCGGCCGTCATCGAGCTCGACACCAAGGACAGCCCGGTCTTCGTCTTCCGCAACGCCGGAAACGACCATCTCAACATCGTCTATCGCCGGCCCGATGGAAACATCGGCTGGATCGACCCGTCCACGACCAAGGTCGCACAAGGATAAGAGCCGGCCGCACGAGGGGTGAGGACTGGTGACGGCAGGCGAACAAGGGATTTTCAAGCATGGATCTGAGCGATCTTATCAACGTTCCGGCGATACTGCCGGCGTTGAAGGCGAACTCCAAAAAGCAGCTGTTGCAATTGCTTTCCGAACGGGCAGCCGCGATTTCGGGCATCCCGGAGCGGGAAGTGTTCGACACCATCCTGCAGCGTGAACGACTGGGCTCGACGGGCGTCGGCAACGGCATCGCCATTCCGCATGGCAAGCTGGCCGGCGTGAAGCGCATCGCCGGGGTTTTCGCCCGGCTGGAGACGCCGGTCGATTTCGAATCGCTGGACGATCAGCCGGTCGATCTGGTGTTTCTGCTGCTGGCGCCGGAAGGGGCAGGCGCCGACCATCTCAAGGCCTTGTCGCGCATCGCGCGGGTGCTGCGCGACGCCGACACGGTGGCCAAGATCAGGGGGACGCGTGACGCCGCGGCAATCCACGCGCTTTTGTCGGATACCCAGGCCTCGCACGCGGCCTGACATTTTCTGATTGGAACATCCAGCCAAGGGCCGCCACGGGCGGCCCTGTCCATTTTAAGCCCCGCGCGCCTGACTTAGTGAATGGCGACCGTGGTGAGGTCGTTTTCCATGGCGCCGGCCAGCGCGCGGTCACGCGCATCCGAAAGCAGGATCGGCTGGCCATTGGCGGCAAACAGCGCCCACAGTTCCATGCCGGGCGCGATTTCACCGAGGTTCGGGAAACGGCCGAGCAATTCGTCGCTCGAGACCTTGCGCAGATAGGCGACCGAGCCCTCGCCGAGATGGGCGAATTCGCCGCTGGTCATGGTGAGATTTTCATCAGTTCTGGTCATTTCAAAGCCTCCTTGGCGCGAGGACGCCGCTCAAGGCCATCCCGCATGAGAGCCATCGGTAAAGATCAGTCTTTCACCGATATGTTTATTTTCCGTACCAGCCGTTCGGACTCCGGCCGATCAAGATCGATCGACAAAAGACCGTTCTTCAGTTCCGCCGCGATCACCCGCATGCCGTCGGCCAGCACGAAACAGCGCTGGAACTGGCGCGCGGCGATGCCGCGATGAAGAAACTCGCGCTCGGTATCGTCGGTTTGACGGCCGCGCACGACCAGCTGGTTTTCCTCCGTGGTGACATCGAGATCGCTTTCGGCGAAACCGGCGACCGCCAATGTGATGCGCAACCTTTCGGTCTTGCCGTCGGCGCCGCTGAGGCGTTCGATGTTGTAGGGAGGGTAGCTGTCGCCGGACTTCGCCAGGCGTTCCAGAGTCTTTTCCATGGCGTCGAAACCAAGGAGAAGCGGGCTGGAAAAGGGCGTCATTCGGCTCATGTTACACTGTCCTCTGTAGAGCGACATAAAGTGGAAAAACCCAGATGGCATTTTTCCCGGTGGTCTTGATATGGTCCGCCCCGCGACCAAGTTCAAGCCATCAAAAGACCCGCCCAAAAAGACCAGGTCGTGGACTCACAGGAATGATCGACATGGCGCTTGAAACGGCCAGCAGATGCAAGGAGAAGCGCGCAGGTCGGGATTGTCTTCCCCGGTCGAGCGGTTCGACTTGGCAGCCCGCAGCCGCTTCGGCGTCATCCCGGATTCATCCCAAGTCCATGGCTTCGCCAAACAAGGAATTGAAATGCCTCAATTACGCAAGATCATCATCGACACGGATCCCGGCCAGGATGACGCCGTCGCCATATTGCTGGCGCTCGGCAGCTCCGAGCTGGAGATCGTCGGCATATCAGTCGTTGCCGGCAACGTGCCGCTGAAGCTTACCGAAAAGAATGCCCGCAAGGTCTGCGAGCTGGCCGGCCGGCCGGACATCAAGGTCTATGCCGGCGCCATCCGGCCGTTGATGCGCGAACTGGTCACCGCCGAGGAAGTGCATGGCAAGACCGGTCTCAACGGGCCGCAATTGCCCGAACCGACGATGAAGCTGCAGGACCAGTATGCCGTCGATTTCATCGTCGAGACGCTGATGAAGGAAGAGAGCGGCACCATCACGCTTTGCGCGCTCGGCCCGCTCACCAACATTGCGCTGGCGCTGATCCGCGAACCGCGGATCGCACCGCGCATCAAGGAAATCGTGCTGATGGGCGGTGGCTTCTTCGAAGGCGGCAATGTCACGCCGTCCGCCGAGTTCAACATCTATGTCGATCCGCAAGCCGCCGACGTCGTGCTCAAATCCGGCATTCCGATCGTGATGATGCCGCTCGACGTCACCCACAAGGCGCTGACCACCGCCAAGCGCACGCAGGCCTTCCGCGAACTCGGCACCAAGGTCGGCACGGCGACCGCCGACATGCTGGAATTCTTCGAGCGCTTCGACGAGGAGAAATACGGCACCGACGGCGGGCCGCTGCACGACCCCTGCGTCATCGCCTATCTATTGAAGCCGGAGCTGTTCAAAGGCCGCACCTGCAATGTCAGCGTTGAAACCACCTCGGAACTGACCATGGGTATGACCGTCATCGACTGGTGGGGCGTCACCAAGCGGCCGAAGAACGCCATGGTGATGCGCGACATCGACCATGATCGCTTCTTTGCGCTGCTGGTSGAGAGGCTGGGGCGGCTTTAGTTCCCTGTTCCAGATGCATATCATCCGCCCAAAAGCACTTGCGTTTTTGGGCGGCGTGCATCAGGCGATTACTCGCGAAGCAGGCGATATGTTTCGGTGTCATTCCGGCGATGCTGCCGTTCGACCGAAACCTCCGAACCGATGGCTCGCGGTGATGTTGCGTCGCCGTACGCGAACACCAGCAGATTATTTTCGTAAAGGCGGATTCCGTAGAGATAGCTGGGTCTGCCACCGACATAACCCTCTGGGTTCGGAGGCGCATTGAGGACGTTGACCACCGTGCCTGTTACGCGCTCCACATTGACGATCGGGCTGCTTTGCCTTGCAATCAAGGTGCCGATTGCCACAGCGCATGCGCCCACAACTAGGCTGGTGATGACTATGCCCCGAAGATTTTCGCGAAGGGTCATGAAGGCAAGGCCATACCGCGCTTTGGCCATGGTTCAATCCGCAAACCGGTAGAAAACGAAGCCACTGTCGCGTGTCACGCGCTCGATGCCAACGCGTGAGCCGATCAGGGGCGGGCGATCGTCGTCGACGAGAACTAACGAACCGCTCTCAAGGGATAGCACGTAGACGCTGCGACCCTTGCCCCACTGAGCACTTTTGATCGTTGCCTCGACTGCCTCAACCGAATGGATCGGGCTTGCGTCATTGGTCCATTTGTTCAGAGCCGAGGGAACCATCACCGCGAACAGAGAGCCAACCAGGATCACGCCAGGCGCGTTCCTTTTCAAATCAGCATAAGTCCAAGACATAGATATGAATCCCCGGCGCGGATTCATGTGGTGGCGAGAAGGCTGATTTTCAATCAGCCCTCATCAGCCGTAGGTCTGCGACTACTTCGACCGTGAAAACGCCAGCCACAGGCCGCCGCCGACCAGGAAGCTGCCGCTGATCCTGGACATGAGCTTGATGCGGCTGGCCGACAGCAGGCGCCCGGCGCGGCCGGCGGCCAGTGCATAGGTCGAATCCGAGATGGCCGCGAAGATCATGGCAGTGAGGCCCATGACCACGATCTGCAACGAGTAATTGCCCTGAGGCGCGATGAACTGCGGAAAGAAGGCGCCGAAGAACACCAGCGTCTTGGGGTTGCTGAGCGCTACCAGCAGGCCCTGCAGGAAGAAGCCGCCGCGCGGTTTCCTTGCCGTTCCGTCGGCGTTCAGCGTGCCCTTGGAACGGAACATCTGCACGCCCATCCAGATCAGATAGGCGGCGCCGATCAGCCGTACCCATTCGAACCAATGACCCATGCCCGAGATCAGCGTGTTGAGGCCGATGCCGACGATGGCGATCATCACGGCAAGCCCGGCCTGCGTGCCGGCGACATTGGCGAGCCCGGCGCGGGAGCCATGGCGGATGCTGTTGGCGATGATCAGCGTAACCGTTGGGCCGGGCACCAGGATGATGACGATGCAAGCGAGGACATAGGCGGCGTAGAGTTCCAGCGACATGATTTTTCCTCAAGGATGCCGCCAGAGCGGCGCGGGCTGACGGCAATCAATGCATGGCAGCGCAGCCGGCGCAAGCCGGCACGCCAAGCTCTGCGATACGCCAATGCACCGGTTCAGGCGCCGGTCTGCCACGGCAGCGTTGCCTCATAGGCGGCTGCCGCCTTGAGCACTGCAAGATCGCCGCGTGGCCGGCCGATCAACTGCATGCCCATTGGCCGGCCCTTGTCGTCGAAGCCGACCGGCACGTTGACCGCCGGGCAGCCGCCCAGGGTGGCGAATGCGGAAACCTGCATCCAGCGGTGGTAGCTGTCCATCGCCCGTCCGGCGACCTCGCGCGGCCAGGGCGTGCCGACATCGAAGGGGAAGACCTGCGCGGTCGGTAGCGCGATCAGATCATAGCGGTCGAAGATCGACAGCAGCGTGCGATGCCAGGACGTGCGGATGACCGAGGCCGCGCGGATCTGCGGCGCCGTCTGCCGCATAGCGTTCTCTACCTCCCAGACGGCTTCCGGCTTCAGCAGGCCGCGCTTCGAGGGATCGTCGTAGTGGGTTTTGAGCGCACAGCCGCTGCTGGCCTGGCGCAGTGTGACGAAAGCCTGCCACAGCGCTTCGAAATCGAAATTCGGCTGCAGAGGCTGCCAGGGGAAGGAGGATGCATCCGCCAACCGGCCGAGCGCTGTCTCGCAGAGATCGAGAATCCCGGCTTCGACAGGCAGATGACCGCCGAGGTCGCTGAACCAGGCGATGCGGCCGCCAGTAGTCCCTGTCGCAAGCCCGTCGAGGAACGAGCCAGGTTTCTCATAGGACAATGGCGCTTGCGGATGATAACCCGCCTGCACGTCGAGCAGCAGGGCCATGTCGCAGACGTTGCGGCCCATCGGCCCATCGACACCCATCTGCGCATGAAAGACCTCGACGTCGGGTCCGCCGGGAACTAGCCCTTGCGACGGGCGGAAGCCAAAAACATTGTTCCAGGCGGCCGGGTTGCG
The DNA here is from genome assembly GCF_054049815.1 of Mesorhizobium sp. P5_C1. Classification (NCBI taxonomy): domain Bacteria; kingdom Pseudomonadati; phylum Pseudomonadota; class Alphaproteobacteria; order Hyphomicrobiales; family Phyllobacteriaceae; genus Mesorhizobium; species Mesorhizobium sp. P5_C1. Next base: position 5,779 of record NZ_JBFULQ010000103.1, read on the forward strand.
CAGCGAGCCGCCAAAGTCGCTGCCATCGGCGACAGGCAGCATATCCAGCGCCAGCGCCACCGCCGCGCCACCACTCGAGCCGCCGGCGGTCAGCGCCGGATCGAAGGCGTTCAGCGTGGGCCCGAACACATTGTTGTAGGTGTTGGAGCCAAGCCCGAATTCCGGAACGTTGGTCTTGCCGATGATGATGGCGCCGGCGTTGCGGATACGCTCGACGAAGAAATCGTCTTCCTGCGGCACGAAGTCGGCGAAGATCGGCGAGCCGAGCGAGGTCCTGAGGCCAGTGGTCGAGGCGAGGTCCTTGATGGCGATCGGCAGGCCGAACAACGAGCCGGTTTCGGCATCTGCCCGTCTGGCATCGGCAGCGTCGGCCTCGCGCAGGATGTCGCCACGGTCGCGCAAGGAGACAATGGCGTTGACCAGCGGGTTGACCGCCTCGATCCGGTCGAGGAATGCCGTCACCACCTCGCGGACGGAAAGTTTCCTTTGGCGGATCGCGTCGGCAAGTGCGACCGCGGACAGGCGACAGATGTCRCTGGCCGGCGCCACGGCATGTTTCGTCTGAGGGCGCAGCATTTCAACGCGTTTCCTGCAATGCCTGGTCGACATCCTTGGCCAGCGGAATTGCCGGCTGGGCGCCTGGCTTCAGGCAGGCCAGCGAGCCCGCCGCGCCGGCGCGCGCCAGCGCCTGTTCGAGCGCCAGGCCGGACGACAGGCCGGCGGCGAAGTAACCGCAGAACGTGTCGCCGGCGCCGACCGTGTCGACAGGCGTGATCTTCATTGCCGGAACGGTCAGGAAATCGCTTGGCGTCGCCGCCATCACGCCGTCGCCGCCGAGCGTCACGACGATGGTGCGGCCGGTCTTCCCGGCATAGTCTCGCATGCGCGCCGCCCGGTCGCGACCATTGAGCGACAGCGCCTCGCCATAGAGGTCGAATTCGGTTTCGTTGGCGACTGCATAATCGGCCTTGGCAAGAAAGGCCGCCGCTTCGCCCTGGAAGGGTGCGGTGTTGAGCACGGTGATGGCGCCAGCCGCCCTTGCCTGGTCGAGCGCGGCACCGACGGTCGCCAGCGGGACCTCATGTTGCAGGAGTACGATATCGCCCTTTTTGAAGAAGGCTTTTGAGAGGTCGCCAGGCAATACGGACGCGTTGGCGCCCGGCACCACGGCGATGATGTTCTCGCCGTCGTCGCCGACCATGATCAGGGCTGTGCCTGTCGACGCAAAAGTCTCGGCGACGCCAGACAGATCGACCTTGCCGTCGCGCAGCAATGCCAACGCCTCGGCGGCGAAGCTGTCCTTGCCGACGGCGCCGACCATGCGCACCGGAGCGCCGGCGCGTGCCGCCGCCAGCGCCTGGTTGGCGCCTTTGCCGCCGGGCGCGGTGGCAAAGGTCGAGCCGGCTACTGTTTCGCCAGGGCTCGGCAAGCGGTCGACATTGGCGATCAGGTCGAGGTTGATCGAGCCGATAACGATAATCAAGCAAGGCCTCCTGCCAGCACGAATTCAAAAACTGGAGTGTCTTTTGAGCGTCCGGGCGAACGCAGGTCGTTCCTATTGCGCGGGAAGCTAGCCTGTAAGGCCGCGGCTTGCCAGACCACGCGAATGGTCCAGCTCGATTTGTGCCTATTCACAGCGCACGGTGACCGTGCCCTGGTAGTTGCCGGCGGGAAAGATACCGCTCGACTTGGTGGCGGTGAGGTCGACCTGCATGGGGTGGGTGCCGTTGACGACACGCTGCGGCACGCTTCCGGAGGTGTCGACGCCGGTGCCGTCGAGGCGGTAGACGGTGCTGAAGTTGACGTTGGTACCGCCGCCGCTTGGCGCTGACGAGAACGAGGCGGGCGCCGGCGCGGAAACGGAATAACAGTCGAGCAGGTTGAGCAAGGTGCAAAGCAGCGAACTGGCGGTGATGGTGGCGGTCGCACTCGACCCGCCTGCCTGTTTGGAGCCCAGGATGCTGATGGCAGGATTTGCGGTCATCGTTCCCGACGCCCCGACCATGATGGTGCAGGTGCCGATGATCGCCGCTCGCGCCGGAAGGCAGAGGCCGGCAAGTGCCGCGGTCGCAAGCAGCGCGCGGCTATTTCTTCTTCTTTTTCTTGCCATCGCCATTTCCGGTCCTGATGCTCCAGCCCTCGTTGGCCCATCCGGGTGATGCGACCGCGGGAGCGGGAGCGCTGGTGGCCACGCTCGCCGTCGGGCCGTCGGCGCCGAGGCCCATTTTGAGGAGTTTCAGCTCCAGTTGCAGGCGCTCGACCTCAAGCTCGTAAAGACGGCTGCAATCGACGCGCTTGGGCGAGCGCCCGATCGGGATCACCACGCGGCCGTAGGTGGCGAGGTCATTGTTCGACCGGTTGTTGCCTCTGATGACGCCGAGGTCGACATAGGCGCCGGTACCCGATACCGCCGAACGGCAGGTGGTGCCGTCGGAAGCGTGGACCTCGTCCTGCCCCTGAGGCAAGGTTACGCCGGGCAGGTTGAAGCCGCTCTCATTCTGGTTGAGATTGTAGACATCCTCGGCCAGAACCGGCGAAATCCCCGCAGACATCGCTGCAAGTGCGACTGTCAGGATTTGCGGTGCCCAAAAAACTTGCCGCATATCTGTGCCTTTATCTGCGTCTGTTGATTGGGAAAGGGGATGCTTTCGGTACAGATACGCACTTTGCGCTCGGCAGCGCCGCCGAAGGGCACGACCACAAGGACAGGACGGGAAGCCTGGGAAGCCAATTGGAAGGAACTCGGAGAGATCCTGGCGGCCACCGGCTGAAAATCCTGATCGTAGACGTGGATTTCGACCCTGATCTTCTGGTCGTAGGGATTGGCCGGGAATACGCGGACCGCGAAGACGTCAGTGAAGCTGTTGACCTCGCCTCGCATCGGCGACATCGACTGGGCAGCGGCGGCAATGGGCATCAGGCCGACGGCCAGCGCCGTCGCCAAGGTTCGAGCATGTGTCAAAGGCCCCTCCTTCCGAGAGCTTATTCGCAGCGCACAGTCACCGTTGCCTGATAGTTTCCGGAGGCGAAGCGGTTGCTGCCGCCCTTGGTGCCGGCGAGGTTGACCGAGACGAGGTCAGCGCCGGGTGTGCCGAGGCTGGTGGCCGAGCCGGTCTCGGCGATGGAGTGCGTACCGGCGGCGGAGTAGGTCGGTGTCCAGGTGGTCGACGTCGTGTCGGCAGCCGGCACAGTGGTGATGGTGACCGGGTCTACGCTGAGCGATACGCCTCCAGTGGTGGTCAGCGTGACCGTTCCGGCCAAGCCGCCGCTGTTGTGCGAGCTTAGCGACTGAAGATCGGGGCTCACCGTCATCGTGCCGTTGGTGGCGACCACAAGCGTGCAGGTTGCGGTGATCGTGCCATTGAAAATGACATTTTGCGTTGTGGCCAATGCGGACTGTTCAATACAGGCGACCAGCAGGGCTGCGCCGAAGACGGCGCGAAACGATGTCATCGAGACCTCCCATTAAGCCGGATAGTCCGAATTAATATGGGTCATCATCACTTTATCGTAGTTAATTTAGAGTTAACTTGAACAATTGCTTAAAATAACAATCGCTAAACCAGAGGTTGCTTTTGGTTGCAATCAAGAAAATCCGATGCAATAATCGCACTTATACTTGATAAGTCCGGCATTTATAGATTCTGCGGGGGGTTCTTGGAAAATCGACATTCACGACGACACTTGCCCTGCTTCCCAACCCAGAATGGCTCGCTTGCGGGTCAGACCCCAGTGATAGCCGGTGAGGTCGCCGGACTTGCCGATGGCGCGGTGGCAGGGAACCACGAAAGAGAGCGGGTTGGCGCCGTTGGCGGCACCGACGGCACGGCTGGCGCTCGGCGCGCCGATGCTGGCGGCGATCGAGGAATAGGTGCGGGCCTTGCCCATCGGTATGTTGAGCAGCGCCTCCCAGACGCGAACCTGGAAGTCGGTGCCGATCATGACGACATGCAGCGGCTGGTCGGGGCGCCACAGCGTCGGGTCGAAGATGCGCGCCGCATAGGGCCCCGTCGCGGCCATGTCCTCGACATAGATGGCGTTCGGCCAGCGGCTGGACATGTCGGCGAAGGCGGCGCGTTCCTCGCCCGGATCGCTGAAGGCGAGGCCGGCAAGCCCGCGGTCGGTAGCCATGATCAGGGCAGTGCCGAACGGCGAGGGGTGGTAGCCGTAGCGGATGGTGAGGCCTGCGCCGCGCGTCTTGTAGTCGCCCGGCGACATCGCTTCATGGGTAACGAAGAGGTCGTGCAGCCGGCCGGGGCCGGACATGCCCAGCTCGAATGACGTTTCGAGCAACGGCATGCCTGAATCCAGCAGCTTGCGGGCATGGTCCAGTGTCACCGCCTGCAGGAAGGCTTTTGGCGACAGGCCGGCCCAGCGGGTGAAGAGTTTCTGCAGGCCGGTCGGAGTCTCGCCGACCTCTTCGGCCAGTTCTTCCAGCGATGGCTGGTCGCGATAGTCGAGGCTGATCTTCTCGATGGCGCGGCGCACGATTTCGTAGTCGCTGCCTTCGGGCGTGATGTCCTTCTTGAGAACGGCCGTCTGTGTGCTCATGGAACTGTCTCCTTGGGCAGGAATATCGCCCCTTGGGGCGTCGATCGCCACCCGAAACTTGCCTTCTTGCGGCGCGTACCCAGATAGACTCGGGTTTTCGAGAGCCTGTTCCATCCCGATGAGGTCGGGATGGGGCTCTGTCTGTTTGTATAAGCATGATCTTTCCCGAAAACCGGATTCCACTTTTCGGGATCATGCTCTGACTAGGAATCGCACATGGCTGGCGAGAAGATACATCTGACCGGGGAAAAGGGGACGTTGCTGTTGACGCTCTACGGCAAGGCTCTGGAGAGCAGGTTGCCGGATACGCTGCTCGGGGATCATTTCGCCGACGAGGCGGTGCGCAAGATCGACTACGATTTCTCCAGGCTCAAGGTCGACACCAATCTCGGCGTCGGCCTGGCGATCAGGGCAAAGACGCTGGATGTCCATGTTCAGGACTTTCTCGCGAGAAATCCCGACTCCATCGTGTTGCATCTGGGATGCGGGCTCGATACGCGCATATTTCGTGTCGATCCGCCACAGGGCGTGGACTGGTTTGATGTCGACTACCCTGAAGTCATCGAGCTCAGACGCAAGCTGTACCCGTCCCGGGCCCATTGCCATCTGATCGCCTCGTCGGTGACCGAACCGGATTGGCTGGCCTCGGTGCCGCGCAATCGCCCGGCCATCGTGGTGGCGGAAGGCCTGACGCCCTATCTAGCTGCCAACGAGGGACCACGCCTGTTTGCGCGGCTGGTCTCGCATCTTGCCAGTGGCGAACTGATGTTCGACGCCTACAGCCGTTTTGGCCTGAAGCTGCTTCGCCTCAATCCGGCCATCAAGGCGACGGGTGCCCAAGTGTATTGGGCGATCGACGATCCGCACGACCTGGAACTGGCCATCCCAAAGCTACGGTTCRTCGATGACATCTCGGCCTACAAGCCTGAACACGCCGCCCGCATGGGCTGGGTCGCGAAGCTGTTCGTCCGCCTTTGGAGACACATTCCAGCCCTGCGCAAGGTCGGCAGGCTGTTGCGCTACCGGTTCTAGATCAGCGTGCCTTGGCGGTCGCCAGCGCCCGCGAAAAGGCGGTGGCGAAGGTCTCGCGATCGTCGGGATTGAGGAACCCGCCGATCGGCACGTTCTGTCCCTGTGCTTCCACTGTCATCCTGGTGATGCCGATCTCGGCGTGACGGGCGACCGAAAACCGCGCCCAGAACGGGTTGAAGCGATGCGCTTCCGATTTTCCGGATGGCGCGGTCTTGCGGATGTCGAGGCTGGTGCGCGAGACCGACACCTCCTCGCGGGCACGCGCGGCACGATAGTTGGCGCGGAAAGCGATGTAGACGGCGACCACGTCGAGGCCGAGGAAGCCGAACACCGGCCAGGCGCCACGCGACAGGAAAAAGGCGCCTGTCACCAGCCAGCCGAACAGCAGCGCGCCCATCAGCAAGGCAAAACCGGTTTTGCCCAGGGACCGGTGCGGGGTCAGCAGCGCCTGAAAGAATGGCTCGTCGGCCTGAAATGAGGCGTTTGTGTCGCTCATGGCGGGATATTATAGGAAGGAAATGGCGAGCCCCAAGTCCAAAGAATCATCCATGCCCAAAAATGAGCTGTTGCCCGGCCGGCGCGACGGGACGAACGCCAAGCCGCGTCCGCGGCCGGTGCGGCGTTCGTCGCGCTACAGCGCGGCCGAAGTGCACGAGATCTTCCGGCGTTTTGCCGCCCAGCGGCCTGAGCCGAAGGGCGAGCTCGAACATGTCAACGCCTTCACATTGCTGGTGGCGGTGGTGCTGTCGGCGCAGGCGACCGATGCCGGCGTCAACAAAGCGACGCGGGCGCTGTTCAAGGCAGCCGATACACCGCAAAAGATGCTGGCGCTGGGTGAAGCCAAGGTTGGCGACTATATCAGAACCATCGGGCTGTGGCGCAACAAGGCCAAGAACGTGATGGCGCTGTCGCAAGCGCTGATCCGCGACCATGGCGGCGATGTGCCTGACGACCGGGATCAACTGGTCAAGCTGCCGGGGGTCGGGCGCAAGACCGCCAATGTCGTGCTCAACATGGCCTTCGGCCAGCACACGATGGCGGTCGACACCCACATCTTCCGCATCGGCAACCGGCTCGGGCTGGCGCCCGGCAAGACGCCGGAACAGGTCGAGCAGGGACTGTTGAAGATCATCCCGGACGAATACATGCGCCACGCGCATCACTGGCTGATCCTGCATGGCCGCTATGTCTGCAAGGCGCGCAAGCCGGATTGTCCGGCCTGCGTCATCGCCGACATCTGCAAGGCGCAGGAGAAGACGACCGATGTGCCGGCACCGCTGGTGCCGATAGCTCCGCTAGAAACGGTTGCCTCCGGCGATTAGTAGCCGTAGCCGCGTGCCATCGCCGCGGCGAAGACCGGGATCAACAGGAAGATGAATGCCTCGGCGCGGACAAAGGTCTTGACGGATGCAAGCTCGGCTGCCGGCACCAGGAACGAGGGATTGGCGCCTGCCTGCCTGTTCCAGGAGATGAAGCGGACGGTCGGGATGATCGACAGCAGGCCGACGATGCCAAACGCCGCCATCTTGGCCCAGAACATCCAGTTGTAGACGTAGAATTCCCAACCCTTGAGGCCATAGAAGACGCGGCCGATCCCGACGATGATGATCAGCGCGGCGATGATCCCATAATGACGGTCGATGCCGGCGAGCCGCTTGAGCGTGGCGGCGGCCAGGTCGCCGCGGATCAGCACGAATTCGGCGCCGATGATCCCTGCCAGGGAAAAAACCAGCAGATGGTGGACGATGGCAAGCACGAGATCGGTGGTGTCCATGCTTTTTCCCTGGGTTTGACGGCACAAGCCCGTGCCTGAAAGGATTGCGCTTGCAGATGCTGAATCAGCCTGTCGCGAAAATAGCATCGTCGCGCCGAATTCCCATAGCCGAGCTTGAGACCAGGTTGCCCGCATGGGTGTCCGTCGTATTTGTGGCGCGGCTTAGCGCGATTTTCTCGCCTGGAAGATGACATGCCCTGCCTTGGCCCTTGTCTGGCCCGGGCAATTTGCTACGCGCCGGGTGGATAAGCGAGGCAATCCCATGAACAATCCGCGAGCGACCATCGCCCCTGTGATCGAGACGCAGCGAACCATCCTGCGGGCACACCGGCTGGGAGATTTCGACGCCTATGCCGTGATGTGGACCGATCCCGTGGTCACCCGTTTCATCGGCGGCAAGCCGCGCACGCGCGAAGAAAGCTGGATGCGCTTCCTGCGTCATGCCGGCCTGTGGTCGCTGCTCGGCTACGGCTTCTGGGCGATCGAGGAAAAGGCGACGGGCCGTTTCATCGGCGAGGCCGGGTTTCACGACCTGAAGCGCGATATGCAGCCGTCGATCGAAGGCATTCCCGAGGCCGGCTGGGCGCTCGCTCCTGCCATTCATGGCGCAGGCTTCGCCACCGAGGTGGTTGGCCGCGTCCTGGCATGGGGCGAAGAGACTTTCGGGTCCGCGAGGACCGTTTGCATCATCGATCCGGAAAACGCCGCGTCGCTGAACGTTGCGACGAAGTGCGGCTACCGGGAAGTGGTGCGGACCACCTACCATGACGCCCCGACCATTCTGCTGGAGCGGCTGCCCTGAGCGGCGTCATCGACTGGAGATCCCCGCGCTACCAAGCATAGATCGCAGTGCGCCTGTCGCCAGCAATGGCGACGAGGCGGGCCGTGCCAAGAACCGCCGTGTGGTTCTGGTCAAATTTGAACTGAGGCAGCTCCGGCTGCGGCGCCTTCGACCCCACTACGACACGGCGTCTGCGGCGAGGCTCGCCTGCTCGAGCATGGAGGCGTCCTCGCCGAAGGCGCGGGTGGCGCGCGCCGCCGCCTCGAGCAGCGGGCGTTTCATGCGCTGAAGGAACGCGGCGTCGACGCGCGAGCTGGGGCCGGCCAGCGTCAAGGCGCCGAGCAGGGCCCGGCCCGGACCGAACACCGGCGCCGACACGCCCGCCGTCTCTGGGTCGCGGTCGCCGACGGCGAGACAGTTGCAGGTCTTGCGGATGGTCTCGTAGGGTTCGCCCTGCTGGCCGGAAAACGCCGCAAGCACGCGGCCGCCCGACCCAACCAGCAGAGGCAGCACGTCGCCTTCCCGTATCGTGTAGCGGATCGGGTGCTTGGATTCGACGCGGTAGAGACACGTGCGGACGTCGCCCGAGCGAACATAGAAAGCAACGCTTTCCCAGCTTTGCTCGGATAGGTCGCGCATGATCGGCAGCAGGATGTCGACTGCCACCACCGAACGCTGATAGAGCGCGCCGAGCCGGAAGGCGGCGGGTCCAACGCGGTAGCGGCCATCGTCCAGGCGCTCGAGCAACTGCCCGCGCAACAGGGAGTGCGCAAGCCGCAGGATGGTGCTCTTGTAGAGGCCGGTACGGGCCGCGATTTCGGCCAGGCTGAGCGACCGGTCGGCGGTGGTGAAGGCGTCGAGGATGGCGATCGCCCGATCAAGCGCGGCAACCCCTTCGGTAGCCGCGTGCCGGATGTCTGGATCAGCCGATCTGCTTGATGAGTCCATTGCGGTTCCCAATTCGGAAGGTCCTAAGCAGACACCGCTGGCTTCGCCAACGCGTCGTCTGCTTAGGTTTCTTTGTTTGCCGCAGGTTCTTGTCGCAAAACCGCGGGACACTTTTGCGGAACCTGCTTAGCGGAGCCACTGTGTCGCGCTGCCGATGAGTTCTGTCTAGTAGAATATCGTTCCCGTTGACAGAACTCGGTAACATCTGCTTGAACTCGATTACGGGTCTGGATTCAGGCGCGTTTTGGCAGGCACCAGAGGAGGTGTCGTGATC
>NZ_JBFULQ010000104.1:0-15025 GCF_054049815.1 Mesorhizobium sp. P5_C1
GTGCAGAGCGGCAGGCAACTCCTGGACCTGGCAGGAAAGAGTGCAGAGCGGCAGGCAACTCCTGGACCTGGCAGGAAAGACCACGTTTGATGTCGCTGTCATCGGCTGGAGGCTCGCCGACATGGACGGCGCGGATGTGCTGGCCGAGGTCCAGAGCCGTAAGCTCGATGTGCGCATCACGGTGTTTTCCAACGACCACGACATCGGCATCTTGAAGCAGTGCGTGCGGCTTGGTGCTCAAGGCTACTGCTTCCAGTTCGACGATCCGCATATCATCTTCGAGACGATCCTGGCGGTCGCGCACGGCCGCATCTGCATCCCCTACATCGACATCAACAAGGTCAACGACACGCCTTTGGCCCAGCTCACGGTTCGCGAGCGCGAACTGCTGGCGGTGCTTTCCGACGGCTGGACCAACGTTCAGATCGCAACGCGCACTGGAATTTCCGAGAATACGGTGAAGTATCACCTCAAGAATCTCTATGACAAGCTTGACGTCCGCAATCGCGCGATGGCCGTCGCGCTCTATTCGAGCGAGAAGCGTCGCAGTCCCAAGCAGCCTGTCGGGTAACACGACCGGGTAGGCCGAGCGGGTAGGCTCGCCCCACCCGCGCGCGGCGAGAACTTACCCACCAAGGTGTTGTTGCCCCTCGCCTTCCAAACGACACTCCCTCCACAAATCTCTAACTTCGGAGGAGTTCACGCATGGCTGGGTTCACCCACCTTTTTATTCCAGGACCCACCAACATTCCGGAGCAGGTCCGGCAAGCGATGAACCTCCCGATGGAGGACATGCGCGCCGGATCGTTCCCTGATTTCACGCTGCCACTGTTCGAGGACATCAAGAAGGTCTTCAAGAACGAGACCGGCCGCGTCTTCATCTACCCGTCGTCGGGCACCGGCGCCTGGGAGGCGGCGATGACCAACGTGCTCAGCCCCGGCGATCGCGTGCTGATGTCGCGCTTCGGACAGTTCTCGCATCTGTGGGTCGACATGGCCGAGCGCCTCGGCCTCGAGGTCGACGTGATCGACTGCGAGTGGGGAACCGGCGTGCCGCTCGACCTCTACTCAGAAAAGCTGAAGGCCGACAAGGCACACCGCATCAAGGCAATCTTCTGCACGCAGAACGAGACCGCCACCGGCGTCACCAGCGATGTCGCAGGCTGCCGAGCCATACTCGACGCGGCGAACCACCCTGCCCTTCTCTTTGTCGACGGTGTGTCGTCGATCGGCTCGATCGACTTTCGTCAGGAGGAATGGGGTGTCGACTGCGCCGTCAGCGGCTCGCAGAAAGGCTTCATGCTGCCTGCCGGCCTCGGCTTCCTCTCGGTCAGCAAGAAAGCGCTGGCCGCTTCCAGGGTCGCGACTCACCGCCGCTGCTTCTTCTCGTTCGAGGACATGATCCGTACCAACGACGCCGGCTATTTCCCCTATACGCCGGCAACGCAACTGCTGCGCGGACTGCGCGCCTCGCTCGACCTGATCGCCGAGGAAGGGCTCGAGAACATCTTCGCCCGTCACCATCGCCTTGCCGAAGGCGTGCGCAAGGCGGTCGACGCCTGGGGCCTGAAGCTTTGCGCGAAGGCGCCGAAATGGCACTCCGACACCGTCAGCGCCATCCTGGTGCCGGAAGGCATCGACAGCGGCGACGTCGTCAAGCGCGCCTACCAGAGCTACCGGACCTCGCTCGGAGGCGGTCTCAACAAGGTGCTCGGCAAGGTCTTCCGCATCGGCCATCTCGGCTGGCTGAACGAGGTGATGGTGCTCGCCTCGCTGTCGGCGGCCGAAATGGCGCTGCTCGATTGCGGCGTCCGGCTGGCGCCAGGTTCGGGCGTCGGCGCCGCCATCCAGCACTTCCGTGCCTCGGCCGAGGTACCTGTCGCCGAAGCGGCGTGAGAGGAACGCGACCATGAGCCACACGATCAACCATCTCAAAAAACTCCGGCTGCAGCGCAGCGAACTCGCGGTTCCCGGCTCCAGCCCGGAGATGATCGAGAAGGCGGCCAACAGCGCCGCCGATTTCGTCTTCCTCGACATCGAGGACGCGGTGGCGCCGCCGGACAAGGAACGCGCCCGCAAAAACATCATCCAGGCGCTCAACGACATCGACTGGCGCGCCAAGGGCAAGACCGTTTCGGTGCGCATCAACGGCCTCGACACGCACTACATGTATCGCGACGTGGTCGATGTGATGGAACAGGCCGGCGACCGGCTGGACACCATACTGGTGCCGAAAGTCGGCGTTCCGGCCGACCTCTATATGGTCGAAGCCATGGTCAACCAGATCGAGATGGCCAAGGGCTACAAGACCCGCGTCGGCCTCGAAGCCCTCATCGAGACGGCGCTCGGCATGGCCAATGTCGAGGCGATCGCCGCCACGCCCGGCCGCCTGGAGGCGATGCATTTCGGCGTCGCCGACTATGCCGCCAGCAACAAGGCGCGCACCGTCAACATCGGCGGTCTCAATCCCGACTATCCGGGTGACCAGTGGCATTTCGCCCTGTCGCGGATGACGGTTGCCTGCAGGGCCTACGGCCTGCGCGCCATCGACGGGCCGTTCGGCGATTTCTCGGACCCCGAGGGCTACACGGCGGCGGCAAGGCGCGCGGCGGCACTTGGCATCGAAGGCAAATGGGCGATCCACCCCTCGCAGATCGCGCTTGCCAACAACGTCTTCTCGCCGCCGGAAAAGGAAGTCGTCCGCGCCAGGCGCATCCTGGAAGTGCTCAAGGAAGCGGAGGCGCTCGGAAAGGGCGCGGCGGCGCTCGACGGAAAAATGATCGACGCGGCGTCGGAACGCATGGCGCGCAATGTGCTGGTGGTCAACGAGGCAATCGAACGCGCCGGCCAGGCGCACGCAGCCGCGCACTGAAGGCTCTTGGGAGGACAAAAAATGGACATTCACGAATACCAGGCCAAGGAACTGCTTGCCCGCCACGGGGTTCATGTTCCGCGCGGCGGCCTGGCCTACAGCCCCGAGCAGGCGACCTATCGGGCGCGCGAGATCGGCGGCGGCAAATGGGTTCTCAAGGCGCAGGTTCATTCCGGTGCCCGCGGCAAGGCCGGCGGCATCAAGCTCTGCGCCAATGACGAGGAGATCTCCAACGCGGCCGAAGCAATGCTCGGCCGCAAGCTCGTGACCCAGCAGACCGGCCCGCGGGGCAAGTTGATATCGCGGCTCTATCTCGAGGAGGCCGTCGACATCGCGCAGGAGCTCTATGTCGGCTTCGTTCTCGACCGCAAAGAAGAGCGCGTCATGATCGTGGCGTCGGCCGCCGGCGGCATGGAGATCGAGGATATCGTCGAGAGGGCGCCGGATTCCATCATCCGGACCACGGTCGATCCGGGCGTCGGCATGCAGCGCTTCCAGGCGCGCGAGATCGCCTTCGGGCTCGGTCTGGACCAGAACCTGATCGGCAAGGCGACCGAAACCATCTTCAGCTGCTACCAGGTGTTCCGCGACTACGACGCCTCGATGCTGGAGATCAATCCGCTGGTGGTGACGCGCGACGGCAACCTCGTCGCGCTCGACGCCAAGATGTCGTTCGACGAGAACGCGTTGTTCCGGCGGCCGGAGATCTCCGAGCTGCGCGACAAGAGCCAGGAAGACCCGCGTGAGACCTTCGCCAGCGACCGGGGCCTCTCCTATGTCGGCCTCGACGGCAATATCGGCTGCATCATCAACGGCGCCGGTCTCGCCATGGCGACGATGGACATGATCAAGATCGCCGGCGGCGAGCCGGCGAACTTCCTCGACATCGGCGGCGGCGCCTCGCCGGAGCGGGTCGCGAAATCGTTCCGCGCCGTGCTTGGTGACAAGAATGTCGAGACCATCCTGGTCAACATCTTCGCCGGCATCAACCGTTGCGACTGGGTCGCCGAAGGCGTCGTCAAGGCAATCCGCGAAGTCGGCGTCAACGTCCCCCTGGTGGTGCGGCTTGCCGGCACCAAGGTCGAGGAAGGGCGCCGCATCCTGGCCGATTCCGGCGAGGCGGTGATCGTCGCCGATACGCTGGCGGAAGCCGCCGAAAAAGCCGTCGCCGCCTGGCGTTCGGCAACGCTCAAAAAAGCAAGCTGAGGGAGCTAAGAATATGGCAATCCTGCTCAACCGCGGCACGCGGGTCATCGTCCAGGGCTTCACCGGCAAGATCGGCAGCTTCCATGCCGAAGACATGAAGCGCTACGGCACCAAGCTCGTCGGCGGCGTGACGCCCGGCAAGGGCGGTCAGAAGCATCTCGGCCTGCCGGTCTTCAACACCGTCAAGGGCGCCGTTCGCGAAACCCGCGCCGAAGCGAGCATCGTCTTCGTGCCGCCGCCTTTCGCTGCCGATTCGATCATGGAAGCCGCCGATGCCGGCATAAAGCTATGCGTCTGCATCACCGACGGCATCCCCTCGCAGGACATGATGCAGGTGAAGCGCTACATGCTTCGCTACCGTTTCGAGGACCGCATGCGGCTGATCGGTCCGAACTGCGCTGGCGTGATCACGCCCGGACAGGCACTGATGGGCATCATGCCGGGCAGCATCTATCTCCCCGGCCGCGTCGGCATCGTCGGGCGCTCGGGCACGCTCGGCTATGAGGCAGCCTCGCAGATGAAGGCGCTCGGCATCGGCGTTTCGACCAGCGTCGGCATCGGCGGTGATCCGATCAACGGCTCGTCCTTCAAGGACATGCTGAAGCTGTTCGAACAGGACGACGAAACCGATGCCGTGGTCATGATCGGCGAGATCGGCGGACCGCAGGAGGCGGAAGCCGCTATCTGGGCGCGCGACAACATGCGCAAGCCGCTGATCGCCTACATCGCCGGGCTTTCCGCGCCGAAGGGCCGGCGCATGGGCCATGCCGGCGCCATCATCTCGGCCTTCGGCGAGTCGGCGCAGGAAAAGGTCGAAATCCTCAAAGAGGCCGGCGTCGTCATCGTGCCGACGCCATCGTCCTTCGGGGAGGTCGTTGCCGATACCCTGGCCGGGATGAAGAAGGCGGCCTGACGGTCGCATGGCTCAAGATGTGAAGTCTGTTTCGGGTCGGCGGATGCATCGCGGCCCATCGATCGGCAGGAAATTCGATGAAACCGCGTTTGATTGTCACCCGGAGATGGCCGGCCCCCGTTGAAGCGATCCTCGCCGAGCGCTTCGACACGACGCTCAACCCCAGCGATACGCCGCTGAGCCCTGCCGCAATGACATCGGCATTCGCGAATTTTGACGCGATCCTGGCAACGGTCAGCGACCGCTTGCCTGGTGCAGTGTTTCCCGAGAACACCGCCCGCACCCGGATCATTGCCAATTTCGGCGTCGGCTTCAGCCATATCGATGTCGCGGCAGCCCGCGACCGCGACATCGTCGTGACCAACACTCCGGGCGTGCTGACCGATTGCACCGCCGACCTCGCCCTCAGCTTGCTGTTGGCTGTCGCGCGCCGGACTGGTGAGGGCGAGCGGCAGTTGCGGGCCGGAGAGTGGCGCGGCTGGTCGCCAACCCATATGGCCGGCGCGAAGGTGTCGGGCAAAACCTTGGGTATTGTCGGCATGGGGCGCATCGGCAAGGCGACAGCCAGGCGCGCGCATTTCGGCTTCGGTATGAACATCGTGTTCTTCAATCGGTCCCCGGTCGATGATGACGAGACGCGCGCCATGGGCGCGGTGCAGATGCCAACCCTGGACAATGTGCTCATAACATCTGATTTCGTGTCGCTGCACTGTCCGGGCGGCGCGGAAAACCGCCATCTCATCAATGCTCGAAGCCTGCGGTCGATGAAAGGCGACGCGTTCCTGATCAACACGGCGCGCGGCGACGTCGTCGACCAGGATGCCCTGATCGGTGCACTGGAAAGGCGCGAGATCGCGGGGGCGGGTCTCGACGTCTTTGCCGACGAGCCGGCCGTTCCGGAGGCGCTGAAGCGGTTGGAGAACGTGGTGCTGTTGCCGCATCTCGGGAGTGCGACCGAGGAAACGCGGGTGGCGATGGGCATGAAGGTGGTGGAGAACCTGGCCGCCTTTTTCGAGGGTCGCCCGGTCCCCGACCGGGTCGCCTGACAGCAGGCGCCGCCCTCGATTCAGGGCGCGGCTACTTGGCCATCGGTGCGGACGAAGCAGGAAACCGGTTTGGAACAGAGCAGACGCATCAACTTTCGTGAGGACGAGCGCAGCCTTTTGTTGCGCTTGCTGCTTCAGGTCGCAAGCGCGCGTGAGCCCGAGATCGCCGCCGTTCTGGCCGGACGTCGGTCGCTTGTCTCCCTCGCCGCGGAGCAGCGCATCCCGGCGCTTCAGGCAAGCGGCGTATGGTTCCAGTTGCTGGCGATAGCAGACGAGTTGCTTGCCATGCGGGCGCGCCGCGAACTCGAACAAGGCGCGGGTGTTGACGAAGTACCCGGCTCCTTCGCCAGCGTGATCGCGCAGATGGCGGCGAATGGCCACTCGGCGCAGGAAGTCCAGGCGAAGCTCGATGAGCTTCGCGTTGGCCCGACCATGACCGCGCACCCGACGGAAGCCAAACGCGTCACGGTGCTGGAGATCCACCGCCGTATCTATCGCAAGCTGACCGAGCTCGACCAGCCACGCTGGGCGCCGCGCGAACGCTCCCTGTTGGTCGCCGATCTGGAAAGCGAGATCGAGCTTCTGTGGATGACGGGCGAGTTGCGCCTGGAGCGTCCGACGGTCGAACGTGAAATCGCCTGGGGCCTGCATTTCTTTCGCGAAGTCATCTTCGAGGCAACGCCGCAGCTCTATGGCAAGCTTCAGGGCGCCTTCGAGCGTCACTATCCGGGAGAGCCGATCAGAATTCCCTCATTCATGCGCTATGCCTCGTGGATCGGCGGCGACCGCGATGGCAATCCAAATGTGACTGCCGCGGTCACCGCCCATGCCATGGCCGAATACCGCAACACCGCAATAGGCTGGTATCTGACGCAGGTGCAGCGGCTGGTGACGGTGCTCAGCGCCAGCTCAAACGTCATCGACCTGCCGGCCAGCTTCAAGCCGGTGCTGCAAACGGCGCTTGATAAAAGCGGACTGGCGCACATTATCGCCGCCCGCAACCCTGACGAACCGCTTCGCCAGTTCGCCTCGGCCTTGCTTGCCCGGCTGGAGGCCACGCGAGACGGCGGTCCGGCGGCATATCTCTCGGCAGAGGCGTTTCGTGCCGATCTGAACGGGCTGTCTTCCGTTCTCGAAGCGATCGGAGGTCGCGCGGTAGCCAAGCGCTTCATCCAGCCTCTGCTTTGGCAAGTCGGAAGCTTCGGCTTCCGTACGGTCTCGCTCGACATCCGGCAGAACTCCACGGTCGTCAACCGGGTGCTGGCCGAACTGTTTGCGCTGGAAAATCCCGCCGATCCGGTCGCAGCCGGCACGCCGCAATGGTCGGCGCGTATTCGCACAGCCATCATCCAGGGCGAGCGGCTGGAGATCGACGCAGGCCGCCTCTCGCCCGAAGCAGGCGAACTGCTTTCGACTTTCTCCGTTATCCGCGAGCAGATCTCCGGCTCGGATGCCGACGCTGTCGGCTCCTTCGTTCTCAGTATGACCCGTTCGGCCGACGATCTGCTCGCGGTCTATCTGCTGGCGCAATGTTGCGGACTTTCAACCGCGCCTGGTGGTGGCGGCACGATCAGGCTGCGGATCGTACCATTGTTCGAGACTATCTCCGATCTACAGGCCGCACCGGGCATCCTGATTGGATTGCTCGGCGTTTCGCTAGTGAGGCGGACGGTGCGAGATTTCRGCGCGCGCCAGGAAATCATGCTTGGCTATTCAGATTCCAACAAGGACGGCGGCTTTCTGGCTTCCAATTGGGAACTGGCAAAAGCGCAAAAGCGCCTCGCCGCCGTCGGGCGCAAGCACAACGTCAGGATCAGTTTCTTTCACGGTCGCGGCGGCTCTGTCAGCCGTGGCGGCGCGCCGACYGGCCGGGCGATCGCGGCACAACCGGAAGGCACGGTAGCCGGATCCATGCGGGTGACGGAGCAGGGCGAGGTCGTATCGTCGAAATTCGCCAATCGCGGCACCGGCCTCAACCAGCTCGAGGTTCTCGCCGCTGGCGTGCTGGCCCACGGTGTCGGATCGCCCGGTGATGTCGAGCCGAAGGAAACGCCGGAATTCGACGAGGCGCTGGAAGCTCTGGCAGGCATGTCGCAGGCATCCTACGCCGGGTTGATGGYCGAGCCCGGTTTCCTCGATTATTTCAACCAGGCGAGCCCGGTCGCGGAGCTGGCGCTCCTGAAAATGGGGTCACGGCCGGACCGCCGTTTCGGCGCCAGCGGCATTGCTGACCTGCGCGCCATTCCATGGGTGTTCGCCTGGAGTCAGAACCGTCATCTGCTGACTGGCTGGTATGGCATCGGCAGCGCGCTTAGCTCTTTCGTCGCTGTGCGCGGCGAGGCCGGGCGCGAACTTCTGGCCGGCATGTTCGAGCACTCGCGCTTCTTCCGCTTGATCGTCGACGAGGCCGAGAAGACGCTCTACCAGTCCGACATGGAGATCGCGGGGCTCTACGCCCGCCTGGTGTCCGACAGCGATGCGGCCCAGCGAATCTACGCCCGCATCGCCGCCGAATACGAGTTGACGCGACGCCTGATCGGCGACCTCACGGGAGGCGATCTTTCCGCGCGCTTTCCGATGTTCAAGCGGCGTTTCGACAGTCTGCGGCGACAGATGGATGACATTCACCGGCTACAGGTCGATCTGCTGCGTGAAGTTCGGGCAAATACCGGCACGGCGGATCAAAAGCGGGCGACCGACGCTCTGCTTGTATCGATCAATTGCATTTCGGCTGGCCTTGGGTGGACGGGATAGGCCCTAAAAGGCGAAGCGGCGGCGTGGTCTGAAGGACGCGCCGCCGCTGCCGTTTCGATCCGCGGAAAGCCCTGTGGCCGCGACGTGTCATCGCCTGCCGTCAGAGCTCGCCATAAGCAATCTGTCAGGGAAATTTGGTGCGGTCGAGAAGACTCGAACTTCCACGGGTTGCCCCACAGCGACCTCAACGCTGCGCGTCTACCAATTCCGCCACGACCGCACGTGGTAGGAGCCGGAACCGACCGGCTCGCGGCGTGTAGCAAATCGTTTCCGGCGAAACAAGTGCGCCGCAAGCAATAATCGCCAGCGATTGGCATAACGTTCCACAGAATTGGAATGCGTAGCCGAAACTGGACGTTTCGGCCCGATAGCGCCATATGGAAGGCAAATGCATGTCGCCCGAAAGCGCAAGGCGGTTTTGGGATCATGACATGCATAAACGAAAAACGAAAAGCCATGCCAGAACGCAGCCAGATCGCCACGTCGTTCCTGCCGCTCCCCGGTTCAGCACCGGTCGAATGGTGCATCGAGCCTGGCCTCACCGCCTATCGCGATGCGCTGGCCTTCATGGAGGCGCGCGCCGAGGCGATCCGAAGCGGTGCCGCCGGCGAAATGGTCTGGCTTGTCGAACATCCGCCGCTTTACACCGCCGGCACCAGTGCCCGTAGCGAGGACCTGATCGATGCGAACCGTTTTCCAGTGTTCGCGGCTGGGCGCGGCGGTGAGTACACCTATCATGGGCCGGGCCAGCGGGTCGCCTATGTGATGCTCGACCTGAAGCGGCGCCGCGAGGATGTCCGTGCTTTTGTCGCCGCGCTTGAACAGTGGATCATCGCCACGCTCGCCGCTTTCAACGTGCACGGCGAACGCCGCGAGGACCGCGTCGGTGTCTGGGTGGTGCGGCCGGATCGCCCTGCCCTGCCGGACGGCTCGCCGGCCGAAGACAAGATCGCCGCCATCGGCATCAGGCTGCGGCGCTGGGTGAGCTTTCATGGCATCGCCATCAATGTCGAACCGGATCTCGACCATTTCAGCGGCATCGTGCCGTGCGGCGTGCAGGACCACGGCGTTACCAGCCTTGTCGACCTCGGCTTGCCTGTAACAATGGCGGACCTCGACCTGGCCCTGAAATCTGCCTTCGACGACGTCTTCGGTCCCGCCACGGCTTTGCCTGTCGAAGCCGCCCGCAAGGCCGGCTGATCCATCCGGCCCGAATATCAACACACCTCAGATCAGTTGCGCGGACGCCCACAGGACGCCGAAGCCATGGATAGCGAACACCGCCAGCAGCGCGCCGGCGATGACGAGGCGGTCGACGGTGCGGATCGGTTTCAGCTCGTGGCGCGGCTTTACCCCGCTGCGCATCGTCAGCAGGCTGAGGATTGAAAAGACCGCGCCCGCGGCGAGCAGAAAGCCCGGGGAAAAGCCGGCCTTTCGGCCAAGCGCCAGGAAGGCCGAAAGCAGGGAGAACGAGGCCAGCGCCAGCACGATCGGCCCCGGGCAGATCTGGCGCAGCACCTGGCCRCCATCGAACTTCCACACCGGCACCAGATTGGCGATGTTGAACAGGGCAGCAAAGCCCGCCAGCGTCGCCAGCAGCATTGCTGCCAGTCGATATCCTTCCGCGCCGGCAAAGGTGCTGGCGGCGATGACGACCGGCACCAGGAAGGCGGAGAAGCCGGCGCCCATCAACGCCACGAACGCCACTTCGAAACGGCTGTCATATGGCCGCCCGCCAATGGCGATGCCGCCGAGCAGCGGAATGAAGATCATGCGCGCCTTGTTGTGACCCATCAGGCGAAACGCGGCCATGTGGCCGAGCTCGTGCAGGGCCACCACTGACGTGAGGATCGCGGCCAGCGCCAGTCCGCCGAGATGAAGCCCGAAGAACGGCCACAGGATCAATGCCGACAATGCCGCGAAGCCGACCTGGCTGAGCGGATGCTCGAACCAGCCGCCCTTGCGATATCGCCCGGTCCTCGCCCAGCGCTGCAGCTTGGAGAGTTCGCGGCACATGGCGAAATAGCGGAACACCAGGAAGGCAAAGCCGCGATAGCGATCGGTCTGGCCAAGCGTGATCCGCGTGCCGCTGCCTTCAGAAACGAGCTCAGTGGTCTCGCGAAAATCCTTCCAGAACGAAGCGTCGAGCGTGGTATCCTCGATGACCCGCATCGAGAAACGGCTGCCCTCGACTACGTCCTCAAACCGCGACTTGCGCTCGATCGGCTTGCCGTCGCGGCCTTCCCAGGACAGCATGATGCGGGCCATGCCCTCGCCGTCCAGCGGCTCGGCCGAAAGGATCTCGCCGGACCAGCCGGCATCGCTGCCAAGCGGCCACAGCGCCTGCCAGAGGCGCTGCCGGTCCATAGCCACGACACGGCTGAGCCTGATCGTGCGCAAACCAAGCGGCACGCTCATCAAGAGAAAGATCAGCCCGAGATTGCTGGCCACGAGGATGGTCGTGACGATGGGCGACACGCGACGTTGCTCCCAGTCTTGGAGGCACTACCCTAAACGTCGCGGCGGCAAGAAAAGCTTAACAGGAAAACTCGGTTCCCGGATGCATGCCATTCGCGTCGGCGTCTCAGTGAAAGGCACGCCGCCAGCGTTGATGCCCCCCTCTCCCCGTCTTGAACGGGGAGAGGGTAAGTGTGAGGAGTTTCGCGCCCGAGGGACGCTTGCGTTCGCGCCACGTCCTCAACTCCAGATCACATGGCGCCGATCCAGATCGCCATGGAAATGAGAAAGGTGCTCATGCAAACCAGTGAGATGACATCCTGAACCAGATCGGTCATAACTCTCTCCTGTTGTTGATATGTTTTTAATTTGTTCTAATTTTGTTCTATTGTCAACGGTCGGTATCCGGCCGCGTCCGGAATTTCCGGGCGATCAAATCGGCAGGGTTAAGGAAAGGTTGACGGGCGTGCGACAACCATCAATGGAGCCGCAACGCGCACTGAGGGCGGACTGTCCGCGAGCTCGCCAGGTCTGTCGAGACTGAGATCAGCTCAAGCCGAGCGGCACCACTTTGCCGTCGGCCAGCGTGACGCGCCGGTCCATGCGCGAGGCCAGTTCGTGATTGTGGGTAGCGATCAGCGCCGCGAGGCCCGATTGCTTGACCAGCGCCGCCAGCGCCTCGAACACATAGGAGGCGGTGACAGGGTCGAGATTGCCGGTCGGCTCGTCGGCCAACAGCACCAGCGGTGCATTGGCAACCGCGCGGGCAATGGCGACGCGCTGCTGCTCGCCGCCGGAAAGCTCGGACGGACGGTGCGACGCGCGCTTGCCGATCTGCATGTAGTCGAGCAGTTGCGCCGCGCGCTCCGACGCCTCCTTGCGGCTCAGCCCCTTGATCAGCTGCGGCATCATGATGTTTTCCAGCGCCGAGAATTCCGGCAGCAGGTGATGGAACTGGTAGACGAAGCCGACATCGTTGCGGCGGATCGCCGTGCGCTCGTCGTCGGAGAGCCGCCCGCAGGCACGGCCGGCCAGGATGACGTCGCCGGCATCAGGCCGCTCTAGCAGGCCGGCAGTGTGCAGCAGCGTCGACTTGCCGGTGCCCGACGGCGCCACCAGCGCAACCATCTCGCCGCGCTTTAGCGAGAAATCGGCGCCGTTGAGAATGGTGAGCTTGCGCGGCCCCTGGACGTAGTGCCGCTCGACGCTCTTCAGCTCGATAATGGCCTCGGCCATCATTCATACCTCAAGGCTTCGACGGGATCGAGCCGGGCGGCCCGCCACGCTGGAAACACCGTTGCCAGGAAGGACAGCCCGAGTGCCATCAGGATGACATAGGTCGTCTCGCGCGGATCCATCTTCGCCGGCAGCTGGCTGAGGAAATAGAGCTCCGGGTTGAACAGCACCTTGCCGGTCATCCAGGAGAAGAACTGGCGGATGGATTCGATGTTGGTGCAGATCAGCACGCCGAGCAGCACGCCGGCGATCGTGCCGGTCACGCCGATCGCCGCCCCCGTCATCAGGAAGATGCGCAGGATGGCGCCGCGCGACGCCCCCATGGTGCGCAGGATGGCAATGTCATGCCCCTTGTCCTTCACCAGCATGATCAGGCCGGAAATGATGTTGAGTGCCGCCACCAGCACGATCAGCGTCAAGATCATGAACATGACGTTGCGCTCGACCTGCAGGGCGGAAAAGAAGGTCTCGTTGCGCTGGCGCCAGTCGACGAGGTCGATTGGCCGCTGCGCCGCCTCCTCCACCTTCGGTTTCAGCGCGTCGACATCATCGGGATTGTCGACGTAGATCTCGATCGTCTGGGCCCGGCCGTCCATGTTGAAATAGAGCTGTGCCTCCGAGAACGGCATGTAGACGATGGAACTGTCATATTCCGACATGCCGACTTCAAAGATCGCGGTGATCGGATAGCCCTTCATGCGCGGCGTCGTGCCGAGCGGCGTCACGTCGCCGTCAGGCGAAATCAAGGTGATCGTGTCGCCGAGCGCCAGGCCGAGATTCTCGGCCATGCGCTTGCCGATAGCGACGCCCTCGCCGGTGTCGAAACCGGCGATCGAACCCTGCTTGACGTTGGCCGCGACGATGGCGATCTTGCTCAGATCCTCGCCACGTATGCCGCGAACCAGCGCGCCGGTTCCGCCGCCGACATTGCCTTGCGCCAGCACCTGGCCATCGATCAGCGGGATGGCGTATTTGACGCCGGGCACGCCGTTGATGCGGCCGGCGACCTGTGCGTAGTCCTCAAGCGGCGAATCGAGCGGCTGCGCGATCAGATGGCCGTTGACGCCGAGGATGCGCGTCAACAGCTCCGCCCGAAAGCCATTCATCACCGCCATCACCACGATCAGCGTGGCGACCCCCAGCATGATGCCGAGGAAGGAGATCGAGGCGATCACCGAGATCACCGTCTCCTTGCGCCGCGAACGCAGGTAGCGCCAGGCAACCATGCGCTCGAAGATGGAAAAAGGTCCGGCGCCCGCCGATCTTGCCACCGCCACGTCGCTCATGCGGCGCTGCCAAAGCGCTTTTTCGCGTCGGCGATCGGCAGCGTCTCGCGCTCGCCGGTCCTGCGATTCTTGATCTCGATCTCGCCTGCGGCAACGCCGCGTGGACCGACGATGACTTGCCAAGGCAGGCCGATCAGGTCGGCGGTGGCGAACTTRCCGCCCGGCCGCTGGTCGGTGTCGTCGTAGAGCACATCCTTGCCGGCGGCGACGAAGGCGGCATGCAGCTCGTCACAGACGCGGTCGCACTCGGCATCGCCCGCCTTCATGTTGATCAATCCGATGTCGAATGGCGCCACCGCTTCCGGCCAGATGATGCCGTTGTCGTCATGGCTGGCTTCGATGATCGCCGCGACCAGGCGCGACGGACCGATGCCGTAGGAGCCGCCGGAGACGAAATGATCCTTGCCGTCGGGCCCGGTCACCTTGGCGCCCATCGGTTTGGAGTATTTGTCGCCGAAATGGAAGATGTGGCCAACCTCGATGCCGCGCGCCGAAACCTTGTCGCTTTCGCCGATCTTCTCCCAGGCCGCCTCGTCATGCATCTCGTCGGTGGCGGCGTAGGGCGTCGTCCATGTCTTGACGATGTCGCCGATCTCGGCGTCGTTGGCGAAGTCGGTCTTTTCTCCGGGCACGTCCAGCGAAAGATAGTCGCGATGGCAGAAAACCTGGCTCTCGCCGGTGTCGGCGAGGATGATGAATTCATGGCTGAGATCGCCGCCGATCGGCCCGGTGTCGGCCCGCATCGGAATCGCCTGCAGGCCCATGCGCGTAAACGTCCTGAGATAGGACACGAACATCCTGTTGTACGCCGCCTTGGCGCCCTCGAAGTCGAGGTCGAAGGAATAGGCGTCCTTCATCAGGAATTCGCGCGAACGCATGACACCGAAGCGCGGCCGCACTTCGTCACGGAACTTCCACTGGATGTGGTAGAGATTGAGCGGCAGGTCCTTGTAGGACTTCACGTAGGCGCGGACGATCTCGGTGACCACTTCCTCATTGGTCGGGCCGTAGAGCATGTCGCGGTCCTGCCGGTCCTTGATGCGCAGCATCTCCTTGCCGTAGTCATCATAGCGTCCGCTTTCGCGCCACAGATCCGCCGACTGGATGGTCGGCATCAGGATTTCCAGCGCACCGGCGCGATTCTGCTCCTCGCGGATGATCAGGCAAACCTTGTCCAGGACCCGCTTGCCGAGTGGCAGCCACGAGAAACTGCCCTGCCCCTGCTGGCGGATCATGCCGGCGCGCAGCATCAGCC
>NZ_JBFULQ010000105.1:0-14973 GCF_054049815.1 Mesorhizobium sp. P5_C1
TCAGTTGTTGGAGCGTCGTCGGCGGCGGAAACCTGCTCGCATGCCGATCGCGCTTTATGTCAATGCGCTCATGACGAAAGGCTGCGGCACGGGCCGCCGTCGGATCCGGGCCGGCAGGGTCCGGATCCAGTGCGAGAATGGCAGGCTCGGCCGTTTGATCGCCGAGCCGGACGGGCCCCTGCTTGCCGACCGCTACTTGATCGCGTCCCAGCTCTTCTGGATGTCGGTGGCGACATCCTGCGCGGACTTGCCGCCGACCAGGTCGATCATGCCGGTCCAGAAGGCGCCGGCGCCGATCTTGCCCGGCATCAGGTCGGAACCGTCGAAGCGGAAGGTCGAGGCATTGGCGAGGATTTCGCCCTGCTTCCTCAGCGCGTCGCTGGCATAGGCAGCCTTGTTGACACCCTTGAACGGCGTCACGAAACCGCCCTCGGCCATCCAGATCTCGTGAGCTAGCGGCATCTTCAGGAATTCGATGAACGCGCGGGCGCTCTTGCTATCTTTCGTTATCATCGCCAGCGTACCGGCGCCGAGCACCGGCGTGCCCAGTTCAGGCTTGGAGGCATAGGGCGGGAAGTAGAAGAAGTCCGCGTCCTGGCCGACCTTGGTGCCTTCCGGGAAGAAGGTCGGAATGAACGACGCCTGATGGTGCAGGTAGCACTTGGGCGGCACTGAGAAGAGGCCCTTCGGGCTATCGCGGAAATCGGTCGCCGCAACCGCCTTGGCGCCGCCGTCGACCATCTTGTCGTCGGTCGCGATCTTACCGAAGATGTCGATGGCGTTCACCACGGCGGGATCGTTGAACGGGATCTCGTTCTTCACCCATTTGTCGTAGACGTCAGGCGTCTGGGTCCGCAGCATCAGGTCTTCGACCCAGTCGGTCGCCGGCCAGCCGGTGGCGCCGCCGGAGCCGAGGCCGATGCACCACGGCTTGYCGCCATCGGCGATGATCTTCTTTTCGAGATCGGCGAGTTCTTCCTGCGTCTTCGGTACCTTGTAGCCGGCTTCCTCGAAATTATCCGGCGAGTACCAGACCAGCGACTTCACGTCGGCCTTGTAGGGGAAGGCGAAAAAGCCCGGCTTGCCGTCCTTGTCCTTGAAGGTGCCGAGGTCGACCCACGACTGGCCGGCGCCGTAATTGTCCTTGACCCATTTGGCGGTGTCGTCGCCCAGTGGCGTCAGCAGGCCCTTCGATGCCAGGTCCTGGATCAGGCCCGGCTGCGGCAGCACGGCGATGTTGGGCGGACTGCCGGCCTGCGTGTCGATGACGATCTGCTGTTCATAGTTCTCCGAGGAGGAGTATTTGATCTCGACGCCGGTGGCTTCCGAGAAATAGTCGAGAACGCCGCGCACCAGGCCTTCGTCCTCACCGCGCCACGGTCCGAAGATCGACAGCGTCTCACCCTTGAGATCGACTTTCTTGAGCTCTTCGTAATTCGCCCAGTTGAAGCGGGGATCCTCGCCCGGCTTGAACTTCAGTTCGGCATGCGCGGGCGCGTTCAGGGCGAGCGTGGCAAACGCAGCACCCAGCAAAAGCATTTTCTTCATCGGTATTCCTCCCAGTGGGCCACAAACACCGGACGGAACCTCCATTCCGCCCGCCGACGCCGCAGGACTGTGACTCAGTCGGAAAGGAACCGCAACCTTTCGAAGAGTCTTCCAAAGCGCTTTGGCTTTTTCGATCTCGCCATTGAATCGCTCGGAAGTCAAGAGGGTGACCGGCTAATCGATTTAATTTTGAGCTGGCGACGTGTAAAAAGTGCGCTGCAGCATGTATTTATGGCGGTGCAGCAGCAATTTTTGTTTCAAACTCGCCCAAAGCGCGCCTATGCTTGTCATCAAATTGCAGCGTCCCGCGTGGCGCTCGGATCCAATCGAATTAAAAGCGCTTTGAGGCGCGGAGGCCTCCTGTGAACCTCAAGCAGCTCGCCCATATGCTGGCGCTTTCGCAGACCACGGTAGCCGTGCCTTGAACGGCTATCCCGAGGTCAACGAGGAGACGCGCCGGCGTGTGATGGATGCCGCCAAGCGCCACGGCTATCGCCCCAACCCCAGCGCGCGCCGGCTGGCGACGGGCAAGACCGGAATGATCGGCTATGTCCTGCCGACCGGTGCGTCCGTCGATATCGATCCGCATTTCGTCGAGTTCCTATCCGGCCTCGGCGACTATGCCCGCTCGCATGAATTGGACCTGGTGCTGTCGCCGGCCGACGCCGACGACCAAGAAACGACCTACCGGCGCATCGTCGCCAACCGGCAGGTCGACGCCGTCTATATCTCCTCGCCGAGGCCCGCCGACCGCCGCGTGGGGCTGGTCAACACGCTCGGCATTCCCTTCATCGTGCATGGCCGCAGCGAAGGCTTCGATTTCGACTATCCGTTCACCGACATCGACAATGAGGGCGCCTTTCACGAGGCGTCGCGGCTGCTGATCCAGCTCGGCCACCGGCGGCTGGCGCTGATCAACGGCGACGACCGCGAGACCTTTGCCATCCATCGCGAGCGCGGCGTGCGCCGAGCGCTGGCGGCGAGCGGGCTGGCATTGGGCGAACGCCATGTCTGCTCGGTGGTCATGACCGAGGAGAACGGCTATCGCGCCACCAGGCGCTTGCTGGAGGCGGGCGATGCGCCGACAGCAATCGTCTGCTCCAGCCTGATCATGGCGCTGGGCGTGGTGCGCGCGGTGCGCGATCTCGGCCTGACCATCCCAGGCGACGTATCGCTGATCGCCCATGACGACGTCTTTCCCTGGCTGAGGCCGGAGAATTTCTCCGTGCCGCTGTCGACGACGCGCTCGTCGATCCGTCTCGCCGGTGCGCGCGTCGCCGAGCGGCTGGCAGCGCGGATCTCCGGGCTGGAAGAGGGCGCCCGCGGCGAGGTCTGGCCGGTCGACCTGGTGGTCCGAGGCTCGGTCGCCGGTGCGCCGGCCTAGGGACCGGACAACTCCCAACGACGGTTCGCCGGCGTCTCAGGCTGGGGATTTGAGGTGGTCGATGAAGGCGCGCAGCTTCGGCAAGACCTGGCGCTTGCCGGGATGATAGAGGAAGACGCCCGGCGTCGAACCTGCAACGCCGTCCAGAACCGACGTGAGTTTTCCTTCGGCGATCGGACCTTCGGCAACGGGTCGAGGCGTCTGCGCCAGCCCGACGCCCTGCATGGCGGCACC
Source organism: Mesorhizobium sp. P5_C1 (assembly GCF_054049815.1). Classification (NCBI taxonomy): domain Bacteria; kingdom Pseudomonadati; phylum Pseudomonadota; class Alphaproteobacteria; order Hyphomicrobiales; family Phyllobacteriaceae; genus Mesorhizobium; species Mesorhizobium sp. P5_C1. Next base: position 3,167 of record NZ_JBFULQ010000105.1, read on the forward strand.
AAGCAGCGTCGGATAGTCGTGTGCGATCAACGGGCCTGAGACCATCGCCTCGATCGCCTCGTTGCCGTCGACGAAGGACCAGGGCGCGATCGCGCCGTTCGAACGGCGCAAGCGCAAGCAGGCGTGGTGGCGCAAGTCGTCGACACGCTCGGGGCGGCCGTGGCGCTCGAGATAGTCAGGGCTGCCGACGACCACGAACGCGAACGGCGGCGTGAGCCGCACCGCCACCATGTCAGCCGCGATGAACTGGCCAAGGCGGATACCGGCATCGAACCCGCCGGTCGCGAGATCGACCATCTCGTCGCTCGCGGCGATCTCCAGCTCGATCTCGGGATAGGCTCGGCAGAACGATGCGATCATCGGCTCCAGGATCAATGGCACGACGGCGCGGGGCACGGACAGGCGCAGCAGCCCGGTCGGCCGCTGGCTGGCGTCGCGCACCGCCTCGCCGGCAGCGACGAGTTCCTCGAAGGCAGGGCCGGCACGGTCGAGGAACCGTTGGCCAGGCTCGGTCAAGCCGACGCTGCGCGTCGTGCGGACGAACAGCGCCGTGCCCATACGCGCTTCCAGCGCGCGCACCGCCTGGCTCACGGCGGACGGCGTCACGCCGAGATCCGCGGCGGCACGGCGGAAGTTGCGGTGCCTGGCGACAGCCAGGAACGCCTCGACGCCCTCCAGCGCACCGTGTCGGACTGTGTAGTTCTGCTTCATGGGTTGTTGTGATTACAGCGGATAGTCGAATTATGGAAGCGGGCTTAGGTAGGAGGTGAAGCCTGGAGACATCTTGCAATGACCGATGAACTTGATGGAGTGCGCGACCACTATCGCGCGACCGGCCTGACTGAGCGGCTGAAGACGGTACTGGCTGCCCTTGGCCCGGATGATCAACTTCTCACGCCCCAGCAATTGGGCGCCCTTGACCAATTTCATACCCGTGGGCTTGCCGCCACCGCCGAGCTTGCCCAATTGGCGGGGATCGCCGCCGGCATGTCAGTGCTGGACGTCGGTTCGGGCATCGGCGGGCCGGCGCGCTTCCTGGCCGCGACCTATGGTTGCCGGGTCACTGGCGTGGATATCAGCGAGCCTTTCGTGGATGCCGCGCGTTATCTGACCGACCGCACGGGACAGAGCGGGCAGCTGTCGTTCCAGACCGCCAGTGCACGGGAGCTCCCATTCGATGATGGCCGTTTCGACATCGTGCTGCTGCAGCATGTGGCGATGAACATCTCCGACCGGGCGCAGCTCTATCGCGGGATTAGGCGCGTGCTGAAGCCAGGCGGCAGGTTTGCCACCTTCGACGTCGTGTCGGGCGTCGGCGAGCCACGCTATCCGCTCCCCTGGGCGCGAACGCCGGCGACGAGCTTTCTCCTGACAATCAGTGCGACGCGCGAAGCGATCGAACCAGCCGGCTTCCGCATATTGGCATGGCAAGACGACACCGAGGTCGCCAAGGCCTGGTTCGCACAGCTCCGCGTTTCGGGACCGCCGCCTTCGCCAAATCTCGGCGTGGTGATGGGGCAGGACTTCGCGGAGCTTGCGGCCAACCTGGGACGAAATCTCATGGAAGGGCGGCTCGGCGTCCTGACCGCGGTGTTCGAGGTTGTGTGAACCAACCGTTGAGGAGGTCAAATGTCTACAGAAGTCCTGTTCCAAACCCATCTCGTTCTGGGCTATGTCGCGTGGCTGCTTTGCCTCCGTGCCTACGGTCTGCCGTGGCTGAGATCGATGGACAGGGTCGCGGCGCAACGCGCTATTGCTACCTTGCACAGCTTCCGCTTCTTCGGGCTCGTCTTCCTCGTCCCGGGCGTCGTCAGCCCCGATCTGCCGGCCAGCTTCGCCGTGTTCGCCGCCTATGGCGACTTCGCAACCGGGGTGCTGGCCATGCTGTCGCTGCTCACGGTGAGGATACCTCAGCTGTTCTGGGCGTTCGTCGTCGCCTTCAATCTCGTCGGGATAGTTGACCTCATCATCGACTATTACCATGCCGTCCAGATCGACCTTCCCGCTCGCGCGGGGGAATTGGGCGCCACCTACGCGATCCCGGTCATCTATGTTCCGCTGCTGATGATCACGCACATCGCCGCATTCTATTTTCTGGCGCGTCCCAAACCGCGACTTGAGCCGTCGCGGACTACTCCTTCGCCGCCTCGGCGGCCTTGATGTCGAGCAGGCCGTAGCCGAAATCATTGTCGCGCCCCTTGGGGCCGAGATCCCTGGCCGTTGCCGCCAGCGCCTTCTCGATGCCGTCGGCCGAGCGGTCGGGCGCGGCATGGATGAGATTGGCAATGGCGCCGGTCACGATCGCTGCCGCGAACGAGGTGCCGGTGACCACGTCCGAGCCGGCGCCGCTCGGCGCCACCATCTCGACGCCAGGCGCCGAGATGAAGACATAGGCTCCGCGATTGGCCTGCGGCATCAGCCCATCCTTGGCGTCGGTGGCGGTCACCGCGATGACGCCGTCGAATGCCGCCGGGTAGCCATAGGGCGCCTTCGGCCCGTTGTTGCCGGCGGCGGCGACCAGCACGATGCCGAGCGCCCGCGCATTGCGGCAGGCGACTCCGAGCAGGTCGTTCTTCGGTCCGACGAAGCTCATGTTGATGATGCGTACGTCCTGGCTCGCCGCCCAGTCGAGGGCCGACAGGATGACGTCCATGGTCGACTTGCCGCCCTCGAAGGCGCGGGCGTGATAGATCCTGGCGCCGGGCGCCATGCCCTCCAGCGCGCCGACGCCAGCGATCAGACCGTCGACCGAAGTGCCGTGATCGCGCTTTTCGATCGGCACGTCGGGCATGGCGTCGAACTGCCCGGCGATTACGCCTGAGAGCGCCGGATTGCTGTCGTCGATACCGGTGTCGATCACCGCGATGCGGACGTTTTCGCCGCTGGCCTGTTTGGAATCGAGCGCGATGCGCTCGAAGGCATAATTGACGATGTTGGCGGCCTGCTGCAGCGAATAGACATGGTTGGGTTCGCGTCGCTGGGTGCGGCCGTCGGCGGCCAATTGCGCCAGCACGACGCCGACGGGGCGGCCGTCGGGAATGCCGAACCGCACCAGCGTGGTGCCAAGCAGCAGCGACTGGCGCTGCGAGCGCACCTGGAGGCCGTAGGACGCGGCGATCTGCTGCACCGCGCCGGCATCGCCGTCGACTGTCACCAGCACCTCGTCCGGCACGAAATCGCCGGCCACCGCGCGCGGCGGCAGAACGGCGATGAGATCGGTCGGCGAGACGATCGGGCCGCCAGGCGGCGGGCCGGCCTGGCTGTCGGCAGGCGGCGTCGCCGGATCCGACCGTGGTGTCGGCGGCAGTGCCGGGGGGGCAACCGGATTGGGGAACAGGTCGACGATCAGGGCTGGCAGGAAAACAGCGCCGGGCTGCGCCGCGCCCGATCCGTTCTTTGTGTCGCTGCCATCCTTGGCGCAGTCGGCGCTTGCCGCATTGCTCGCGTCGCTGCAGTCGATTTTCGTCGGATCGGGGTTGGTGGCGTTGGTCTGCGCCGACGCAGGCACGGCGGCGATTGTCATCGCCGCCGCCAGGATTGCCGCAAATCGAATGACCGCCGCCTCAGCCGCCATCAACCGGTTTCCTTCCCTCGATCACAGTCTCGGTGAAAGGCTGGGCGGCAATAAGGCCGAGCTGCTTGGTGTAGTCGGCGGCGTTGGCGGCGGGAATACCAAGCCGGAACACGCCATCGGCGGTCGGTCCGCCGATGATCTTCAGCCCGTTATTGCCCAGAAAGCCCGAAATATCGGACATCCTTGCATCCGGCTTGAACTTGACCAGGGCGAACGGCATTTTCGCCAGATCGCCTTCCGCCCCGGCAATCTCGAAATCCTTACCCTTGCCGCCGGGCTGAACAAACGACTGCACGATGATCAGCGCCAGCAGAACCGCGGCCGCCGCCCAGGCGACACCGACCGGCACCGCCATGAAGCGGCCCCATGCCTGCGCCAGCCAGGACGCGCCCGCGGACGCGCGTGCAGGTCCGGCCTCGGCGTCGAGCGCTTTGGCGAAGCGGCTCAGCGCATCGGCCGGCGGGCGGATCGCTTCGTTGGCGGCGGTGGTGCCGGAGAATTCGGCTTCGGCCTCGCCAAGGGCGGCCAGCGCCGCGGGATCGCTGGCCAGCCATTCCTCGACGGCTTCCAGGTCCGAGCCTTCCAGCGAGCCGTTCAGATAGAACGGCAGCAGCGTTTCCATTTCGTCGCGGCGCGACATCTTTTCAGCGGCGCTCATGGCCACCCCCTGTCGTAACCGGCGGCCTTCAGGGCCTCGCCGAGTTTCTTGCGGGCGTAGAACATTCGGGTCTTGACGGTCGCGACCGGAATGCCGAGCACCTCGCCGATCTCGCCCACCGACTGCCCATGATAATAGGCAAGATCGATCACCGTGCGGTGCTCTTCCGGCAACGCGTCGACGAAGCGTCGCAGGGCGGCAGCCTTGTCTTCCTTCATGGTGACGACTTCCGGCGTGTCGGCGCTGTCGGGCACCGCGGCGGCAGCCTCGTCGTCGATCCAGTCTTCCTTTTTCTTGCGCAGCGAAGACAGCGCCTTGAACCGGGCGATGCCGAGCAGCCATGTCGAGACTTCGGAGCGCCCCTCGAAGGCTGGCGCCTGCCGCCACAGTTCGAGGAACACCTCGTTCGCGATGTCGTCTGCCATCATTTCCGATCCCGTCTGGCGCGCCACGAAGCGGTAGACCCGCGCGTGGTGACGCATGAACAGGAGCCGCACGGCGGCACGGTCGCCCTTCGCGACCCGGTCGACAAGAGCGCGATCGGTCTCCGTCGCTGCCGTCATGGCCGGTCGAGCCGCCTGGCTCCTGTCTGCTCTGTCGCTGATCGGTCCAAAAAGGTTCATCCTCCGCCAAGGAATTCGCGGAGGCTAACCGAAGAGTCGGGCGGTTGCCAGACCATCCCTTCTCCACGTTCCTGTACCGGAGAAGGTGTCGGCAGGCGGATGAGGGGCGGCGTCGGCGTTCGCTATTTATTTTCAATGTTGGCGTGCGTCGCCGGCACCCCTTCAGTCCAGGAAAGACTTGGCCTTCATTGTCGCCGGCACCGGCACCCCGAGGCGGCTCAAGATGGTCGGCGCCAGTTGCAGCTGGTCGAGCAGCGTCTCGGCCTGCGGACCCTTGCCGGGCCCGAAATAATACAGCGCGAAATCCTGCATCTCGTCGTCATGGCCGCCATGGTGGCCGCGATCGGTCTGGCCGTGGTCGGCGGTGACCATGACCTCGTAGCCAGCCTCGATCCAGCGCGGCAGGAAGGCGGCCAGCATGCCGTCCATCGCATAGACGGCATGATCCATCTCGTGACAGTCATGGCCGAAGCGGTGGCCCATCGAGTCCAGCGTACAGGTGTGCAGGATGCCGTAATCGATGCCGTGGCGCCTGGTCAGCATGGTCAGCGTCGCGAACAAATCGACGTCGCTCGGCGTCATCTGGTTGCGAAGATTGTAGCCGGTCATGGTGTGGAACCGCCCATGCGTGATCGGTCCACCCGGCTCGTCGAATTCCATGTCCTCGACCAGGTCGAAGGGATGGGCGCGGAAGAATTCCGACCAATAGGAATGGGTCACCGCACCCGTCTTGCCACCAGCCTTGCTGACTTCGGAGAAGATGTCGGGTTGTTCGACGCGGAACCGGTTCTCGTTGGACAGGATGCCATGCACCTGCGGCGAAACCCCGGTGTGGATCGAGGCGTAGCAGCAGGCGGAGGTCGACGGCAGCACCGAGCGCATCTTCCAGACGCTTGCCTCGCCCGATTGCACCCAGCCCTCGAGATTGCCCATCAGCCGGCGCCAGTTCCTGTAGGGGACGCCATCGAGGATGATCAGCAAAAGTTTTGTCTTGAGCGCCACGGGCGGCTCCCTGCGATTGACCAGTTGAAATCAGAACGCCGTGCACCGCTGGGCACACGGCGTTCCGTTTATGAACCAAGGATAGGCTAGGCGGTCAGCCAGCACGCGCCAAGGGCATAACCGTCCATCATCTCGCCGTTCGGGTTCTTGACGTAGCCGGCGATCTTGTTGGTGGCGGCAGCRTCGATGAACTGGTTGAAGAACGGCACGATCAGCCCGCCTTCGTCGCGCATCAGCACCGCCATGTCGTGGTAGATCGCCTTGCGCTTGGCCTGGTCGAGTTCGGCGCGGGCGGTGAACAGCATCTTGTCAAATTCCGGCCGCTTGAAACGCGTGTCGTTCCAGTCGGCGGTCGAGACATAACCGGTGGAATACATCTGGTCCTGCGTCGGCCGCCCACCCCAATAGGAGAGCGAGAAGGGCTGCTTGTTCCAGACCTCCGACCAGTAGCCGTCGCCGGGCTCTCGCTTGATCTCGATCTTGATGCCGGCCTTGGCGCAGGACTGCTGGTAGAGCTGGGCCGCATCGACGGCGCCTGGGAAGGCGACGTCGGAGGTGCGCAGCAGGATCGAGCCGCTGTGGCCGGACTTCTTGTAGGCTGCCGCAGCCTTTTCCGGGTCGAACTTACGCTGTTCGATATCGCTCGAAAACAGCGGATAGGCTTCGTTGATCGGGAAGTCGTTACCGACCGAGCCATAGCCGCGCAGGATCTTCTCCAGCAATTCATCGCGGTCCATGGCCAGCTTCAGCGCCATCCTCAGGTCGCTGTTGTCGAAGGGCGCGGTGTCGCAGAACATGTTGAACGGATAGTAGCCTCGGCCCGACACGTTCTCGATGGTGACGCCGGGGATGCGCTTGACCAGATCGACCACTTTCGGCTCGACGCGGTTGATCAGCTGCACCTGTCCACCTTGCAAGGCAGCCAGCCGCGCGGTCGCGTCGTTGATGACGACGATCTCGATCTGGTCGGCATGGCCCAGCTTGTCGCCCTGCCAGTAATTGGCGAAGCGCTCGCCGCCATGGCGCACGCCGGGCTGGTTGACGGTGACCTTGTAAGGCCCGGCGCTGATGCCGGCGTTGGGATTGTCCTTGCCGCCATTCGGCTGGATGACAAGGTGGTAGTCGGCCATCAGATAGGGGAAGTCGGCATCGGCGTCGCCGAGCGTGACGATCACTTCCTTGCCGCTCGGCTTGATGGCTTTGATGTTCTTCAGCACGCCGAGCGCGCCCGATTTCGATTTTTCGTCGGCGTGGCGCTCAAGCGTGGCCGCGACATCCTCGGCGGTTACGGTTTTGCCGTTGTGGAATTCGATGCCGTCGCGCACCTTGATGGTCCAGGTCTTGGCGTCATCGGAAGCACCGATCTCCTCGGCGATCAGGTTCTGGACGCCGCCTTCGGGTGTCAGGCGCACGAGGAATTCGCCCCACTGCTTGCCGAAATTGTAGGTGACCTGGCTGAGGTTCAGCGCCGGGTCGAGGCTGTTGGTCGATTCGCCGCCTTGCAGTCCGGCCTTGATGATGCCGCCCTTGACCGGCGTCTGGGCGAAGGCCTTGCCGGCCAACGTCGTGGCCAGTGCCGCCGAGACGCCAAGTGCCGCGGTACGGCCGAGGAAGTCGCGACGCGATATCCGGCCCTGTCCGGCGAGTTCAGCGAGATGGTCGAGTTCAGTGTTCATGTCCTACCCCCTTTTCTAAAACAACGTCACACGGGCGGCGCCCGTCCAAAGGGACGTGTGGCAATCTAGTGTTGCATGCGGATGACGGCAGGCGTGCCTGGACCAGCGGGTCGGGTCTATCCCTGCTCTGACGCAGTTCCGGACGGGAAACGGCGCACACTTTTCCCGGAATTGCCCTAGTTTCCCGCGCTCGCCATGCGCCGTCCCTTGATCGCCTTTTCCAGCCAGCCGATCTCCATCTCTGGCACCGACGACAGGAGAAGGTCGGTATAGTCGTCGAAGGGCGGGCTCAACACCTTGCTCTTCGGGCCATAGCGCACCACTTCGCCGCGATACATCACCGCGATCGAATCGGCGATCGACTTCACCGTGGCGAGGTCATGGGTGATGAACAGATAGGCGACGTTCTCCTCCTTCTGCAGCTCGAGCAGCAGCTTCAGGATGCCATGCGCAACCAGCGGGTCGAGCGCCGATGTCACCTCGTCGCAGATGATCAGCTTCGGCTTGGCGGCGAGCGAACGGGCGATGCAGACGCGCTGCTTCTGGCCGCCGGAAAGCTCGGCCGGGTAGCGATCGGAAAAGCCCTTGCCCATCTCGATCTTGTCGAGCAGTTCGGCGACGCGTTTGTCGCGCTCGCGGCCGCGTATGCCGAAATAGAATTCCAGCGGCCGGCCGATAATGGTGCCGACGGTCTGGCGCGGGTTCATCGCCACGTCGGCCATCTGGTAGATCATCTGCAACTGACGCAGATCCTCCTTCGGCCGGTCGGCCAGCCGGTTTGCCAGCGGGCGCCCATCGAAGGTGACGGTTCCTTCTTCCGGCGGCAAAAGCCCGGTGATGGCGCGCGCCAGCGTCGACTTGCCGGAGCCGGATTCGCCGACCACGGCCAGCGTCTGGCCCGGATAGATGTCGACCGAGACGTTCTTCAGCACCTTGATATGGCTGCGGCCATAGGCGGCGGTGACGTTCTTCACCGACAGGAACGGCGTCGTGCCGGGCTTCTGCTCGGCGTGCTCGATCTCATGCACCGACACCAGCGCGTTGGTGTACTCCTGGCGAGGCTCCTTGATGATCTGGCGCGTGCCACCCCATTCGACCAGCCGGCCATGGCGCAGCACCATGATCTCGTCCGAGACCTGAGCGACGACGGCAAGGTCGTGGGTGATGTAGAGCGCCGCCACATGCGTGTCGCGGATGGCGTCCTTGATCGCAGCCAGCACGTCGATCTGCGTCGTCACGTCGAGCGCCGTGGTCGGTTCGTCGAAGACGATCAGGTCCGGCTCGGAGCAGAGCGCCATCGCCGTCATCACGCGCTGCAGCTGGCCGCCCGAGACCTGGTGCGGAAAGCGCTCGCCGATGGTTTCGGGGTTGGGCAGGCTGAGCTTCTTGAACAGCGCAACGGCGCGCTTCTCCGCCTCGGCGCGTGTCGCCGTACCGTGCAGCAGGGTGGCTTCCACCACCTGGTCCATCAGCTTGTGCGCCGGGTTGAAGGCGGCGGCCGCCGATTGCGCGACGTAGCAGACCTCACGGCCGCGAAGCTTGCGGAAGCCGTCCTTGCCGCCCTTGAGGATGTCGCGGCCGTTGAGGATCACCTCGCCGCCGGTGATGCGCACGCCACCGCGGCCATAGCCCATGGACGAGAGGCCGATGGTCGACTTGCCGGCGCCGGATTCGCCGATCAGGCCAAGCACCTTGCCCTTTTGCAGAGTCAGCGAGACGTCGTGCACCAGCACGATGTTCTTCGGCGGCTCGCCTGGCGGGAAGACAGTGGCTTCGATGCGCAGATTGCGGATGTCGAGCAGGAGGCCAGAGTTCGCTTTGCTGTCAGCCATCACCCGCGTCCTCCCTTCAGGCTGGTCGTCCGGTTGAGCACCCAGTCCGCAACCAGGTTGACGGAAATCGCCAGCATGGCGATTGCCGCCGCCGGGATGAGCGCGGCTGCGATGCCGAAGACGATGCCGTCCTTGTTTTCCTTGACCATGCCGCCCCAGTCCGCATCCGGCGGCTGGACGCCAAGGCCGAGGAACGACAGCGTCGACAGGAACAGCACGGCATAGATGAAACGCAGGCCGAGTTCCGAAACCAGCGGCGACAGCGCGTTGGGCAGGATCTCGCGGAAAATGATCCAGGCGCTGCCTTCGCCGCGCAGCTTCGCCGCCTCGACGTAGTCCATGACGTTGATGTCGACGGCGACGGCCCGTGACAGGCGATAGACGCGGGTCGAGTCCAGAACGCCCATCACCAGGATCAGCGTCACCAGGTTGGTCGGCAGCACGGAGAGCACGACGAGGGCCATGATCAGCGTCGGGATCGACATCAGGAGATCGACGAGGCGCGACAAAAGCGTGTCGAACCAGCCGCCGAACACCGCCGCCGAGAAACCGAGGATGGCGCCGAGCGAGAACGACAGGGCGGTGGCAAGCACGGCGATGAACAGCGTGATGCGAGCGCCGTAGATCATGCGCGACAGGAGATCACGACCGAGATTGTCGGTGCCGAGCCAATGCGTTGCCGACATCGGTTCCCAGACGTCGCCGACGATCTCGCCATTGCCGTGCGGCGCGATCCAGGGTGCGAAGAGCGCCGCCAGCACGAACAGTGACGTCAGCACGATGCCGATCAGCGCGGSGATGGGGATGCGTTTGATATCGAGCATATCCGCCCCCTATTTTGGATGTCTGAGGCGCGGATTGGCGACGATAGCCCCTATGTCCGCAATGATGTTCAGGCTGATGTAGACGGCGGCGAAGATCAGGCCGACCGCTTGCACCACCGGCACATCGCGCTTGGTGACGTGGTCGACGAGATACTGCCCCATGCCCGGGTAGACGAAGATCACCTCGACCACGACGAYGCCGACGATGAGATAGGCGAGGTTGAGCATCACGACGTTGATGATAGGCGCGATCGCGTTGGGGAAGGCGTGCCTGCGGATGACGTTGAATGCCGACAGGCCTTTCAGTTCGGCCGTCTCGACATAGGCCGACTGCATGACGTTGAGGATCGCCGCGCGCGTCATGCGCATCATGTGGGCCAGCACCACCAGCGTCAGCGCTGTCGCCGGCAAGGCGATCGCCTGCATGCGCTCGCCGAACGGCATGCCGTCATAGACGGTCGAAATGCCGGGGAAGATCTGCCATTTCACGGCAAAGAAATAGACCAGCACATAGCCGATGAAGAATTCGGGAAACGAGGTCGAGGCCAGCGCCAGTCCGGAGATCAGCTTGTCGACCCAGCCATTGCGGTAGCGCACCGCGATCAGCCCGAGGATAATCGCCAGCGGCACGGCGACGATCGCCGCCCAGAAGGCGAGAAACAGCGTGTTCCACAGCCGGTCCTTGATCGACGTCGCGATGTCCTGGCCGCTCGTCATGGCTGTGCCAAGATCGCCGGTGAGCACGCCGCCGAGCCAGCGGAAATACCTGATATAGGCCGGATCGTTGAGGCCGAGCTGCTCGCGCAAATTGGCGAGCGACTCCGGTGTTGCCGATTGCCCGAGAATGGCTTGCGCGACGTCGCCGGGCAGGATCTGGGTGCCGGCGAAGATCAGGACCGAAACGGCCAACAACAGGACGATGCCCAGCGCAACGCGCTGGGCAATTAGCTTCAGGATGGGTGAAGACATATCCGCAAAGCCGGGCTCAGGCCTGGAGCCAGCACTTCGCCAGGGCGTAGCCGTTCATCAATTCCTGATGCGGATCATCGACCCAGCCATCGACCTTGGCGCCGGTCGCATCGATGAACTGGTTGAACATCGGCAGGATCAGGCCGCCCTCGTCGCGCACCAGGACAGCCATGTCATGGTACATCTGCTTGCGCTTGGTCTCGTCGAGTTCGGCGCGCGCCGCCAGCACCATCTTGTCGAAGTCCGGACGCTTGAAACGCGTGTCGTTCCAGTCGGCGGTCGACAGATAGGCGGTCGAGTACATCTGGTCCTGCGTCGAGCGGCCGCCCCAGTAGGAGGCGCAGAAGGGCTGCTTGTTCCAGACCTCGTTCCAGTAGCCGTCGCCGGGCTCGCGCTTGAGCTCGATCTTGATGCCGGCCTTGGCCGCGCTCTGCTGGAACAGCTGCGAGGCATCGACAGCGCCCGGGAAGGCGACGTCCGAGGTCCTCAGCAGCACGGTGCCGTCGTGACCCGACTTCTTGTAGTGGAACTTGGCCTTGTCGGGATCGTACTTGCGCTGCTCGATCTCCGTGAACAGCGGATAGGACGAATTGATCGGGAAGTCGTTGCCGAGCGAGCCGTAGCCGCGCAGGATCTTGTCCAGCATTTC
>NZ_JBFULQ010000106.1:0-14700 GCF_054049815.1 Mesorhizobium sp. P5_C1
CCGCATGGCCGGGCGTGGCTCGGCCGCCGGCCTGCTCGCCTATGGCAATGCCAACGAGATCGTCAAGGAGATGGCCTATGAGGTGCTGCCGGTGGTCAAGAAGACGCCGGTGCTGGCCGGCGTCAACGGCACCGACCCGTTCGTCATCATGCCGCTGCTTCTCGCCGAGCTGAAGACGATGGGCTTTTCCGGCGTGCAGAACTTTCCCACCATCGGCTTGTTCGACGGTCAGATGCGGCAAAGCTTCGAGGAGACCGGCATGGGTTTTGGGCTCGAGGTCGAGATGATCGCCGAGGCGCATAAGCTCGACCTGCTGACCACGCCCTATGTCTTCAACCCCGATGAGGCCCGCGCCATGACAAGGGCCGGTGCCGACATCGTCGTCGCCCATATGGGGGTGACGACCGGCGGCTCGATCGGCGCCACCTCGGCCAAGTCGCTCGACGACTGCGTTGTCGAGATCGATGCCATTGCCAACGCGGCCCGTTCGGTGCGCAAGGATGTCATCCTGCTTTGCCATGGCGGGCCGATCTCGATGCCGGATGACGCGCGCTATATCCTCGACCGCTGCAAGGGCCTGCACGGCTTCTATGGCGCAAGCTCGATGGAACGGCTGCCGGCGGAGGCCGCGATCGCCAAACAGACGGCTGATTTCAAGGCCGTCTCGCTTCATGACCAGAAGAAAAAGAAGGGATGATGAGAGATGACCGACAAGAGCAAGATGTTTGTCTACCCCAAGGACGTCAGCGCCTTCGGCTTCGACTGGGGCAGGCTGGCGTTGACGGTGGCCCCTGAAGTGAATGGCGCGACGCGCTTTTCCGGCGGAGTCGTCGACCTGCCCTCCGGCAAGGGCCACACACGCCACAACCATCCGGGCGCGGAGGAAATCATCTTCGTCATCTCAGGCAACGGCGAGCAGATGGTCGAGGACGAGAAGGGCAATCCGGTGGTCGAGAAGGTCGGCCCCGGCTGCACCATCTACGTGCCCGAAAGCCGCTTCCACTCGACGCTCAACACCGGCGATGGGCCAATGCAGCTTTTCGTCGTTTATTCACCAGCCGGGCCGGAACTGGTGCTGCGCGAGCTGCCGGATTTCAGGCTGCTGCCGCCGGGCGACAAATAGGTTTTCCGGACAGCACCTGCCATCCGCCTATGAAGCGCCACCCCTGTTCCATCCCCGGCCCCGGTCGCCGAACATCACATAGCCGGTGTCCGTCACCGCCAGTGTATCCTCCAGCTTGATGAACCCCCGCGTCGGGTGAAGCATGGTCGTCTCGACTGATAGCACCATGTTCTTTTCCAGCGGCTTGGCCGCGTAGGTGCCTTCATAGGTCACCGGATGGTTGGTCATCAGGAACGGCGCTTCGTGCGTGATCAGCCCCATGCCGTGGGCGAAGAAATCCGTATAGGCCGCGACCTTCGAGGCCTTCAGCACACCCTCGGCGTGCGAAATCATGTCGCCGCCAAGCGTGCCCGCCCTGACCTTGGAGAACGCCGCCTTTTGCACTGTCTCGACCTCGGCCAGCAGGTCTTCGAGTTCGGCATCCGGTTCGCCCAGAATGCCCATCCGGCAGAGGTCGCCGATATAGCCGTGATAGTTGCCGCCGGAATCGATCGACAGCACCTCGCCCTTCTTCCACGCCTGCGGTGAAGCGGCGCGGTTATGGCTGGAGCCCAGCGTCAGCAGGCAATATTCGAAATGCGCGCCGCGATTGGTCTCTTCGCGCCGAAGCTGCTCGATGATGTCGGTCTTGGTCGTGCCTTCGCCCGCCCAGGCGATTGTGGCCAGCATGGAATCGGTGATCAGTTCGGAAGCGGTGCGCAGCTTCTCCAGCTCTGCATCGGTCTTGATGGCGCGCATGCTCTCCAGCATGGCTGTCGCATCGATCAGCTTGGCGTCCGGCAATGCCTTGCGGATCAGCGTGTAGGCATCCGATGGCAGGAAGCTCGGCTCGATGCCGATGCGGGCGCCCGTTTTGCCGATCTTCCGCAGGTGCTCGACGGCGAGATTGGCAGCATCGAGCGTGCCCCAGCAGGCGGCGTGCAGGGTCGGTGTCCAGAACGGGTTGTTCTGGTGCTCGGCGCCTTCCATGCGGTTGCCGATATAGGCGGCATGATCGGGTCCGCCCTTCTCATAGATGACGACAGGCAAATAGCGGCTGTGGCCGATCGCATCCATGGCGGCGAAGAAGATGAACTTGTAGCCGCCCAGCAAATACTGCGTGTTGTGCTTGGAGGTCGCCAGCAGCACATCGATGCCTGCCTCCTCCATCAGCCGGTCGACCCTTGCCTGGTCGAACGGGATATTGCTGACGGCACTCTTGCCCTGAGCAATGTTCATCTCTCTCTCCCTGAATTGCCCGAGATCGCCGGCCGTTTGCTCCCGATCCCTTGGCTGTGGATCAAATCTGCACCATTTCGCTCGCTCTGGTCTAGCCAGAAACACGCGAAATGGCCTGCTTCAAACTCACCATATCGTTATGTCAGCGCATTCAACAGAATCTGGTCCTACCAGATCGATCGAATTGAACCGCTCCTCCAAACTGGTCCAGCGGACGAAAATTTCAAAGCCAAGCAAGGATGCGCCAATTCCGTCTCTGGCGAAACCCTCGGCAAGGCTCATAATCGCCACCGCAAGGACGCTGGCGGGCTCGCCGGCGTTCGAGGGGATTGGCGCACCCGGTTGGGTTGCGGAGAGGACGGAGTTCGATCATGTCAGGTTTCACGATTTCCAGACGCCAGATGCTTGCCAGCTCGGCAATGCTGCTGGCCTCCACCGCCATGCCGACATTCGGCTGGGCGCAGACGCCGAAGAAGGGTGGGCGCCTGGTGCTTGCCGCCGATTCCGAGCCGCGCAACCTCAACCCGGCGATCGTCGCCTCCAACGGCGTCTTCTTCATCTCCAGCAAGATCGTCGAAACGCTGGCTGAAGCCTCCTTCGACGGCAAGGACGGGCTTGCGCCGCGGCTGGCCTTGAGCTGGGAAGGCGCTGCCGACGGGCTCTCCGCCACGTTCAAACTGCGCGATGGCGTCAAATGGCATGACGGCAAGCCGTTCACCTCGGCCGATGTCGCCTTCTCGGCGTTGCAGGTATGGAAGCCTCTGCAGAATCTCGGCCGTACCGTGTTCAAGGATCTCGCCGCCGTCGACACGCCGGATGATCTCACCGCCGTGTTCAAATTCGCCAAGCCGACCCCGTTCCAGCTGATCCGCAACGCGCTGCCGGCACTGAGCAGCGTCGTGCCGAAGCACATCTACGAGGTGGGCAAGATCGAGGACAACCCGGCCAACAACGCGCCGATCGGCACCGGGCCGTTCAAATTCGGCGAATACAAGGCTGGCCAGTACTACCGGCTGACGAAGAACACGGATTACTGGGGCAAGGACGAGCCCTATCTCGACGAGATCATCTATCAGGTGCTGCCCGACCGCACGTCGGCGGCGAGTGCACTGGAAGCCGAAGAGATCCAGCTCGCCGCCTTTTCCGCCGTGCCGCTGGCTGACCTCGACCGCATCTCCAAGGTGCCGGGCCTCAAGGTGATCTCCAAGGGCTATGAGGGGTTGACCTATCAGCTCGTCGTCGAGATCAACCATCGCCGCAAGGAGCTGGCCGACCTCAAGGTGCGCCAGGCGATCGCGCATGCCATCGACAAGGATTTCGTCGTCAAGACGGTGTTCCTCGGCTATGCCGCCACCGCCACCGGTCCGGTGCCAAAGAACGATCCGCAATTCTACACCGCTGACGTGCCGACCTATGCCTTCGACGTCGCCAAGGCCAATGTGCTGCTCGACGAGGCCGGTTACAGACGAGGCGCCGACGGCAACCGCTTCTCGCTGAAGCTTTTGCCGGCGCCCTATTTCAACGAGACCAAGCAGTTCGGCGACTATCTGCGCCAGGCGCTCGCCGCCATCGGCATCGATGCCCAGCTGGTGAACAACGACTCGGCCGCGCACATCAAGGCCGTCTACACCGACCACGCCTTCGACCTCGCGGTCGGCCCGTCGGTGTTCCGCGGCGACCCGGCGATCTCGACCACCATCCTGGTGCAGAGCGGCATTCCAGACGGCGTGCCGTTCTCCAACCAGGGTGGCTACAAGAACGATGCGCTCGATGCCTTAATCGCCAAGGCATCCGAGACGCTCGACACAGCTGCCCGCACCGACCTCTACAAAGAATTCCAGAAACAGGTGGCCGCCGACCTGCCGCTGATCAACGTCGCCGAATGGAGCTTCATCAGCGTCGCGCGCGACACCGTCGGCAACATTGCCAACAACCCGCGCTGGGCGGTGTCGAACTGGGCGGACACCTATCTGGAATCGTGACACAGTCGCGCGGATGAAAGTTCGCGGTGAAATCGGTGTTGAAACACGGCCGAAGGCCGCGTTCCTTCACACCCCCCTCTGTCCTRCCGGACATCTCCCCCGCAAGGGGGGAGATYGGATGTCACCTCTGCTTTCGCCAATCTCCGATGTGGTCACGCAGAAAAAGAACCGCCGTCTGCGAAACCGCCGATCTCCCCCCTTGCGGGGGAGATGTCCGGYAGGACAGAGGGGGGTGCCTAGACACCGCACTTCTCTCAATCGGCACGGCGTCATGTCATCCCCATGACCCGCGCCCTCATTCTCCTCCGTCGTCGCCTGGTCGGCAGCATCTTCGTGCTGCTGATCGTCGTTGTCGGCACCTTCCTGCTGCTCGAAGCAGCGCCCGGCGATGCGGTCGACGCCTACATCGTCTCCACCGGCGGCGACGCCGGCATGATCGAACTCCTGCGTCATCGCTGGGGCCTCGATCAGTCGGAGCTGACACGGCTGGCCAACTATCTCTGGGCGCTCCTGCATCTCGATCTCGGCCAGTCGGTGACGTTCTCCCGGCCGATCCGCGACATGATCCTCGAGCGGTTGCCCACCACGCTGCTGCTGATGGTCAGCGCCACTGCGCTCTCTTTCGGGCTGGGTTCGGCGCTCGGCATCTACGCCGGCGCCAGACCCGGCAGCGTCCGCGACCGCTTGCTGTCGATCGGCTCGCTGGCGCTCTATGCCGTGCCTGGTTTCTGGCTCGGCCTGGTGCTGATCGTCGTCTTTGCCGTCGACCTGCGCTGGTTGCCGATCGGCGGCATCGAAACCCTGGCGTCGGACAAGACCGGCTTCGACCGTGTCGCCGACATCGCCATTCACCTCGTCCTGCCGGTTTCGGCGCTAGGCTTCATCTATCTGGCGCTCTATCTGCGCATGATGCGTGCCGGCATGGCAGAAGTCTGGCGGCAAGATTTTGTGCTGGCCGCCCGCGCCAAGGGGCTGTCCCGCCGCCGCATCGTCCTCGCCCACGTTGCCCGCAACGCACTCTTGCCACTGGTCACCATGCTCGGGCTGCAATCGGCGCAGATGCTCGGCGGCAGCGTGGTCATCGAGAGCGTCTTTTCCGTGCCCGGCCTCGGCCGGCTGGCGCAGGAAGCGGTGGCCGCGCGGGACACCCCGCTACTGCTCGGGATTATCCTCACCAGCGCCGTCCTGGTCATCGTCATCAACCTGCTCGTCGACATCGCCTATGCCTTTCTCGATCCGCGCGTCGGCGCCGGCGAGGCCGGCACATGAGCCCCGTCAGACGTTTTCTGCGCACACCCGAGGCTGTCGCCGACGCCATCCTCCTGGCGGCGCTGATTGCCATGGCGCTGTCGGCACCGCTGCTGTTTCCCGGAGACCCGCAAGCCATCGCCGGGCCGGCACTGCTGCCGCCATTTCAGGACTGGTCGCTGCCGCTCGGCACCGACCGGCTTGGCCGTGACGTGCTGGCCGAGCTGTTCCACGGCGCCCGCACCTCGCTCGCCGTCGGGCTGGCGGCAGCGGCGACAGCGCTCGCCATAGGCTCTGTGGTTGGCACGCTGGCCGGCTTTGCCGGTGGCCTCGTCGACGAGGTGCTGATGCGCATCACCGACGCTTTCCAGACCGTGCCTGGCTTCCTGCTGGCGCTGGCCTTCGTCAGCGTCGTTGGACCGTCGCTCGGCATCGTCGTGATTGCCATCGCGCTCGGCACATGGCCTGGCCCGGCACGTGTCGCCCGCGCCGAGGTCCTCTCCATTCGGGAGCGCGATTATGTTGCCGGTGCCAGGGTCATCGGCATGCATCCGCTGGCGATCGCTTTTCGCGAAGTTCTGCCCAACGCCTTGCCGCCGGTGCTGGCCATGTCCTCGGTGATCGTCGCCGCCGCAATCCTCACCGAGGCAGCCTTGTCCTTCCTTGGCCTGGGCGATCCCAACAGGGTGACCTGGGGCGGCATGATCGCCGAAGGCCGCGCCGTGCTGCGCACCGCGCCCTTCCTGTCGATCGTCCCGGGCATTGCACTGGTGCTGACGGTACTGGGTGTCTATCTCGCCGGTGAAGGCATCGTCGAAACGACAGCCGTAAGAAGAGGCCTGTCGTGACCGCACTGGCTTCGATCCGCGACCTGACGGTGACCTACCGCCGCGACGGCAACGAGGTCGCTGCGCTGAAGACCATCAACCTCGACATCGTCGCTGGCGAACGCCTGGCCATCATCGGCGAAAGCGGTTCGGGCAAGAGCACGCTGGCATTGGCGATTGCCGGCCTGATGCCGCAGTCTTCTCGAATTGAAGGCCGCATCGGCTGGCTCTTGCCATCGACGCCATCCTCTGGTGCCAAGGCACCCCTCGGCGGCCGCGACATCGGCTTCGTCTTCCAGGATCCGTCCGCCAGCCTCGATCCCGTCATGACTGTCGGCGAGCAGATCGCGGAAGTGGCGTACACCCATCTCGGCCTGACATGGCCGCAGGCGTACGCGAAGGCAAAGAGCCTGCTTGAACGCGTCCGCCTGCCGGACCCAGACTCGGCCCTACAGGCCTTCCCGCATCAACTCTCCGGCGGCCAGAAGCAGCGAGTGGCGATCGCCGCCGCGATTGCGGCGGGTCCGAAATTGCTGATCGCCGACGAGGCGACCAGCGCGCTCGACGCCATCGTGCAGGCCGAGATCGTCGCTTTGATCCGGCGGCTGGTGACAGAGGACGGCATGACGCTGCTGTTCATCAGCCACGACATCGCGCTAGCGGCCGAGCTTGCCGAACGGATTGCCGTGTTCCGTCATGGTGAACTGCTCGAGCTCGGAATGACGGCACAGATCGTTGGTGCGCCAACCCAAGCCTATACTCGCATGCTGCTCGATGCCCATATCGGCCTCGACGCCGCGCCGCTGCTCAACCGAGCCGGGCTCGACGCATGAGCTTGCTCACGGTTTCCAACCTCACCAAGAGCTACCGTCGCGGCGGCAAGACCATTGCCGCCGTCGACGATGTCTCCTTTCACATCGACCCCGGCGAAACGCTGGCGCTGGCAGGACCGTCCGGCAGCGGCAAGTCGACGATCGCGCGGCTGGTGCTGCGGCTGATCGAACCGGATGCAGGCCGTATCGAATTCGAAGGCAATGATTTCCTGGCTTTGAGTGGCGCAGCACTCCGGGTGCGACGCGCCCGCCTGCAGATGGTGTTCCAGGACCCGCTTGCCGCCTTCAACCCGCGCGCCACGGTGGCGCGTGTGCTCGACGACCCCTTGCGCATCCATGGCATCGCCGCTCGCGCCGAGCGCCCGCGCCGCATCGCCGCCTTGCTGGAGCGCGTCGGGCTGACCGCTGATGTCGCCCCGCGCGCCATCCATGAAATCTCCGGCGGCCAGCGCCAGCGCGTCGCCATCGCTCGCGCCATCGCGACTAAGCCGTCGCTGATCGTGCTGGACGAGGCAGTGTCGGCGCTGGACGTCTCGGTGCGTGGGCAGATCCTCGAATTGCTGCTCGACCTGCAACGCCAGGAACGGATCGCCTATGTCTTCATTTCACATGATCTCGGCGTCGTCCGGGCGATCGCCCACCGTGTTGTCCTCCTCGAAGCCGGCCAAATTGCCGAGTGCGGCGATGCCCGGACCGTCATCGACGCGCCGCAATCTAGCATCGGCAAGGCACTGGTGGCGGCCGCGCCAAGATTGAACAGGACCCGACCATGACCCCGAACCGAAGGACGGCGCCGGTGAAAACCGAAATCCGGTTTTCGGGACAAGACAATGGTCGAACAACAGACCAGGACGCAACATGACCGACCCCGAAGCCAGAGCCGAAAGACTGTCGCGCGAACTCGATTCCGCCTTTCGCAACCGCGCCGATCTTTATCGTCTGTTCCTCGAAGAACTGACTGGAGAGCTTGGCGCAGAACGAGCCGAAGCGATCATGATCCGCGCCATCGAACAGCGCGGCAAGGAAGTGGCTGCAGCCGCCTTCGCCAGCTTCGGCGCCAACGATGCACGCGCGATCGGCGAAGCCTTCCTGGCCATCAGCCCTGACGGCGGCCGCATGTATCCGACCGATGTCGAACGCAGCGATAACCGCATCGCCTTCAAGGTCAGACGCTGCCCGCTGAAGGACGCCTGGGTCGAGGCCGGGCTCGGTGACGAGAAACTTGCCACGCTCTGCCGTATTGCCGGCGCCTTCGACCGCGGCCTGTTCGAGGCGACTGGTGTGCGTTTCGACAACGTCACCTGGACGCCGGGCCACGGCTCCGGCTGCTGCCACATCGCGCTGACCAACAGGGCGGGCGATCAGGAGGCAGACGATGCTCGACGCGCCTCATCGAACTGAAGGACGTCGGCAACGCCGACGCTGTTCGAAAGAAGCCTGACAAGATCGGCCGGGCTTGGTTGAACCTTCGTTCGATCAGTAGCCGACGGTGAAGCGCTGCCTGACGTGGGCCGGGTTCTCGATCTCGTCGACCATGACGATGGCGTAGTCCTCGAACGAAATGCTGCTGCCCTTGTCCGAAGCAAGAAGCGTGTCCTTGCCGAGGCGGAATTGGCCGGTGCGCTCGCCGGGAATGAACATGGCGGACGGCGACAGGAACGTCCAGTCGAGGTCACCGACGGTCTTCAGCCTGTCCAGGAAGTCCGCGCCCTTCTGCGCTTCAGCCTTGTAGATCGCCGGGAATTCCGGTGTATCGACCAGACGCTTGCCGGGTGCGACTTCGAGACTGCCGGCACCGCCGACAATGAGATAGCGCTTCACGCCGGAGGCGCGCACGGCAGCGATCAGCGCGTCGGCATCACTGTCCAGAAAATGCACGGCGCTGATCACCACATCATGGCCGCGGATCARGTTAGCGAGGCCTTCCTTGTCGAAGACATCGCCCTTCCTGGCTGTCACGCCCGGCAGCGCCGCGATCCTTTCCGGGTTACGGGCAATGCCGGTGACCGTGTGGCCGCGATCGGAGAGTTCCCTGAGAAGGCGCGAACCGACAGCGCCTGATGCGCCGATGAGAGCGACTTTTGCCATGTCTTTTCCGTTTCCTTGTTGGAGATTGCTGGTGGATGGATCACGCCGCGATGTGGGCGACGAGGTTGTCGAAGCTGCCGAACAATGCATTCGATCCGATGAGTCGGGGCGCGTCGTTGCGCATGACCGCCAGAGCGGGCACGCCATCGGCATGCAGGCGCTGGAACAGCGCGCGGCCACGGCCGACCAACTCGCGGTGGGCCGTCATCAGCTCTTCCGTCGGCGCCTTCAGCAGGTCGCCGGCGCTCTTCATGCCGGCGGCGGCGAGCACCTGGGCAACGCCGTCGATCGTCACGATATCGCGGCCGTCGACATAGCGCGCGCGCTGGATCGTCTTCAGCGCGAAAAGCCGGCGGCTGGGATCTTCCAGGCCGGCAGCACTGATGCCGAGTGTGGCGGCGTGGGAGTCCAGCAAGGTGCCGCGGACATTGAGGACGTTGCGTTGATAGGCCTGCGTGAACTTCTGTCCGGTGAGCCGCTCGATGCGCTGATCGTTCGCCCAGGCGTGGGCGGCAAAACCTTCATCCATCGGACGCGCGCCGGCACCCGAGAACAAGCCGGTCGGCAGCAGCTCGACGCACACGCCGCCGGCCGACAGCCTGTCCAGCATCGGGGTGGCGCCATAGCACCAGCCGCAGAGCGGATCGAAGAGGTAGGTCACTTCTGAATTGCTCAAGATCGCTGCCATCCTTGGTGCGGAAATGCCGGCCACCGACCGGTCGAATGTGTTGGCGCATCCATGACAGGCGACAGCCTTGCGATAAACAGCGTCCAATAATACAAACTGTCTGATCTGATCAGACAAAAAGGCTGTCGCTTTGGCCGAACTTCTGAACCTCAATCGGCTCGCCTACTTCACCACGGTGATGGAAACCGGCTCGTTCACCGCAGCGGCTGACCGGCTTGGTGTAGCCAAGGCCGTCGTCAGTCACCAGATCGGCAAGCTCGAGGAGGAACTGGGCGCAACGCTGCTTCAGCGCACCACACGGCGCGTCACGCCAACCGAAGAAGGTCGCCTCTTTTATGATCGCGCGATGATCATCCTGCGGGAGGCAGAGGCGGCCTATGGCGAAATTTCGCACGGAGCGGTCGAGCCGAGCGGGACGCTGAGGCTAACCGCGCCGCTCGACTACGGCACCAAGATCGTGGCCCCGGTCATGGCCGCCTATCTGAAGACCTATCCGCATATGCGCGTCGAGGCGATCTTCGATGACGCGGTGAGCAATCTGGTGGACGAGCAGATCGATCTCGGCATCCGCGTCGGCTGGCTCGCCGATTCCTCCAACCAGGCGCGCCGCCTGGGCACGATACGGCAGACCGTGGTGGCGAACCCCGCCTTCGCGGCAAGCCTGCCGCCCGACGTCAGCCCGCGCCAGGCAAGATCGCTGGCCTGGGTCGGCAACGCCCAGCTGCGCGGCATCGGCCAATGGCTGTTTTCCAGGGATGGTGAAACGGTTTTGACCGAACTCAATCCGATCATCATGTGCGACAAGAGCCCCGCCGCCCTTGCCTGCGTGCTCGCCGGCATCGGACTGGGCGTATTTCCCGACTACAGCGTCAGCGATGATATCGCCGAGGGACGGCTGGTGCCGGTGTTTACCGACTGGAGCTTACCCACCGGCGGCATCCATGCCGTCTTTCCGCCGGCCCGGTTCCGGCCCGCCAAGGTGCGCGCCTTCGTCGACTTGCTCGCGGCGGCCGAGAAAAACCGATCGCGCGGCCGCACCATGGCGTGACGCCTATTCGGCGACCTGTTGCAGGACGCTGCAACAGATGGGCAATTTCCGCCGCATGGAAACGTCAGAGACAACTTACATTGATGGGAGAATCGACGGCGAGGCGTCCCAAACGCGCAACGCCCGCCGGCTTTTGGCCAGGCGGGCGTTTGGTTGCTGGAACGGGCTTTGTCTTATTTGTCCTGCTGCGTCGGCTTGGTTCCTTGCGGGCCCTGAGGGGTTCGAATCCATGGCCACGGTCGGCCAGATACAAAAACAGCCCGGGCTTGGCCGGGCTGTCTTAATTTGGTTGCGGGGACAGGATTTGAACCTGTGACCTTCAGGTTATGAGYCTGACGAGCTACCGGGCTGCTCCACCCCGCGTCAACTAGAAGTAAGCGCAAGCCTACGATAGGGATGGCCTACAGATAGGTAGATGCCTCACCAAATGAAAGGGCCGCTTACGCGGCCCGTGATCCCGTTGGCGGGCCTGTTCATAAAGAGAAGATTTCTCTGCATCCGATTTGGATGTGAGATCAACGTGCGTTTGGCAGACCTGGCAGCGACCTACTCTCCCGCGTCTTGAGACGAAGTACCATCAGCGCTGGAGCGTTTCACGGCCGAGTTCGGAATGGGATCGGGTGYAGCCGCTCCGCCATAACCACCAGGTCGGCAAAACGCACGTTGTTTCGAGAAGCTTTTGAGCGAATAGCTATTAGTGAGTAGCCAATAGGGATTACCTATTTTTTGGCCGTCTCGGAGCTGTTCGCTGGTCTTTTTTGTGCCTGGCTGTTCTTGGGGTCTGGCCCTTCGAAGCGAAGCTTCGCAAGGTCGACCGACCGTCGGCGCCGATGCGCCGCACCCACGTAGCGCCGCCCGCAGGGCGGAACAAGCGTGAGTAAGAACAAACCATCTGACTTCTGGCGACAATCCTTTGGATTGCGCCGAGATGGGCATAAGGAATGAGAACGATCAAGCCGATCGAACTATTAGTACCGGTAAGCTTCAAGCGTTGCCGCTCTTCCACACCCGGCCTATCAACGTGGTCGTCTTCCACGGTTCTCAGGGAATACTCGTTTTAAGGTGGGTTTCCCGCTTAGATGCCTTCAGCGGTTATCCCGTCCGGATATAGCTACCCTGCTATGCGGCTGGCGCCACAACAGGTCCACCAGAGATCCGTCCATCCCGGTCCTCTCGTACTAGGGACAGATCCTTTCAATATTCCTACACCCACGGCAGATAGGGACCGAACTGTCTCACGACGTTCTRAACCCARCTCRCGTACCRCTTTAAATGGCGAACAGCCATACCCTTGGGACCTGCTCCAGCCCCAGGATGCGATGAGTCGACATCGAGGTGCCAAACAACCCCGTCGATATGGACTCTTGGGGGTCATCAGCCTGTTATCCCCGGCGTACCTTTTATTCGTTGAGCGATGGCCCTTCCACGCGGGACCACCGGATCACTATGACCGACTTTCGTCTCTGCTCGACTTGTCAGTCTCGCAGTCAGGCAGGCTTATGCCATTGCACTCAGCGAACGATTTCCGACCGTTCTGAGCCCACCATCGCGCGCCTCCGTTACTCTTTAGGAGGCGACCGCCCCAGTCAAACTACCCACCATACATTGTCCCGGACCCGGATAACGGGCCGCGGTTAGACATCCATAGTAATAAGGGTGGTATTTCAAGGGTGGCTCCACCTGAGCTGGCGCCCAGGTTTCAAAGCCTACCACCTATCCTACACATGCCACTACGAATGCCAATGTAAAGCTATAGTAAAGGTGCACGGGGTCTTTCCGTCTAACCGCAGGAACCCCGCATCTTCACGGGGAATTCAATTTCACTGAGTCTATGCTGGAGACAGCGGGGAAGTCGTTACGCCATTCGTGCAGGTCGGAACTTACCCGACAAGGAATTTCGCTACCTTAGGACCGTTATAGTTACGGCCGCCGTTTACTGGGGCTTCGATTCAGAGCTTGCACCCCTCCTCTTAACCTTCCAGCACCGGGCAGGCGTCAGACCCTATACGTCGTCTTGCGACTTCGCAGAGCCCTGTGTTTTTGATAAACAGTCGCTACCCCCTGGTCTGTGCCACCCTCCTCCACTTGCGTGGAAAAGGGTCACGCTTCTTCCGAAGTTACGCGTGCAATTTGCCGAGTTCCTTCAGCATAGTTCTCTCAAGCGCCTTGGTATACTCTACCAGACCACCAGTGTCGGTTTCGGGTACGGTTTATAAGGAGGAGCTATTTCCTGGAACCACGCAGCAGCCCGTTCAATCCGATAAGATTGGACTACCTCAATGATCCGTCACTACCTCCAAGCCCACGAATATTAACGTGGTTCCCATCGACTACGCGTTTCCGCCTCGTCTTAGGGGCCGGCTAACCCTGCTCAGATTAGCTTTAAGCAGGAACCCTTGGTCTTTCGGCGGGGGAGTCTCTCACTCCCCTTACGYTACTCATGTCAGCATTCGCACTTCTGATACCTCCACCACCCCTCACGGGTATGGCTTCATCAGCTTACAGAACGCTCCGCTACCGCTCGTGATTGCTCACGAACCCTAAGCTTCGGTGTATGGCTTTAGCCCCGTTACATTTTCGGCGCAAAGACCCTTATTTAGACCAGTGAGCTGTTACGCTTTCTTTAAATGATGGCTGCTTCTAAGCCAACATCCTGGTTGTTTTGGGATCCTCACATCCTTTCCCACTTAGCCATAACTTGGGGACCTTAGCTGTAGGTCAGGGTTGTTTCCCTTTTCACGACGGACGTTAGCACCCGCCGTGTGTCTGCCGACTAGTACTCCCAGGTATTCGGAGTTTGGTTAGGTTTGGTAATCCGGTGAGGACCCCTAGCCCATCCAGTGCTCTACCCCCTGGGGTATTCGGTCGACGCTCTACCTAAATAGATTTCGCGGAGAACCAGCTATTTCCGAGTTTGATTGGCCTTTCACCCCTAGCCACAAGTCATCCCGAACTATTGCAACAGTTATGGGTTCGGTCCTCCAGTAAGTGTTACCTTACCTTCAACCTGCTCATGGCTAGATCACTCGGTTTCGGGTCTAATGCGACGAACTGAACGCCCTGTTCAGACTCGCTTTCGCTGCGCCTACACCTAGCGGTTTAAGCTTGCTCGTCACACTAAGTCGCTGACCCATTATACAAAAGGTACGTGGTCACCCAGGACGAACCTTGGGCTTCCACTGTTTGTAGGCAATCGGTTTCAGGTACTCTTTCACTCCCCTTGTCGGGGTGCTTTTCACCTTTCCCTCACGGTACTAGTTCGCTATCGGTCATGCACGAGTACTTAGGCTTGGAGGGTGGTCCCCCCAATTTCAGACAGGATTTCACGTGTCCCGCCTTACTCGAGGACGATGATTTGCATTACGCGTACGGGACTGTCACCCACTATGGCCCTACTTTCCAGAAGGTTCCGCTTGTCTCATCATCGCCACTGGCCTGGTCCGGGTTCGCTCGCCGCTACTTCCGGAGTCTCGGTTGATGTCCTTTCCTACGGGTACTTAGATGTTTCAGTTCCCCGCGTTCGCCACTTTACCCCTATGTATTCAGGGTAAGTTACCTATTATCGATACTTGGAAACCACAGCAGCATCAGCGTAATCTCGAAGAGATTGTCGCTCCAACGCGCCCCCAAAGGGATCGCGCCGGC